>CALRLV020000364.1:0-3041 GCA_943368895.1 Ferrovibrio terrae | reverse complement strand
ACAAATGGCCCCAAGGAATTGTGCGCTCTGACCAGCCAAACCACTCGCGCACCACGTCGTAATAATTGATGAAGTAGAAGACGGCTGCCGCGACATGACCCGCATCGACTTTGACGCCAAACGGCAAAAGCATGAGCCAAGACCCAAGCAGAAACACCAGAAGAGCTGGCGCAAGGCGCAGGAAGCGGCGCAGATAAAAGCCCGGCAAATTGATCGCGCCAGCATGCTGGTTCTGCTCTGCCACCAAAATGCGGGTAATCAAAAAGCCCGAGACAAAGAAGAAGACGGTGACACCTAGGCCACCTGGGATGAGGTTCTCAAAACCCACATGGGCGATGACCACTATGAGGATCGAAATCGCCCGCAAGCCGTCCAAGCCTGGCATATAGCCGCCATCAGCTTTGAAAGGGATGGCACCGGTAAAACTAGGCTCTTGCCGGGTAGATTGGGTATCGCTCACTTGGGCCTCAATTGTAGTGCTTCAAGCAAGGGGGCGTGCCACTGCTCAACAGACCGATCATAGGTGTCAAACCCGCCGGTGAAATTGAAATAGCAGGCAGGCATGTTGATTTCCTTAAAGGCTCTGGTCATGGCGCGCGTCCAATCGGCACGCAGGCGCATAGGCACTTCCACGCCCACACCATATTCGCCCAAAAGGACGGGGGCTTGGATCCTGTCGCGGAAAGCGGCGATTTGGGCGAGGTCTTTCTGCAATGCTCGCGTCTCACCCGGGCGGGGCCAGATACGTCCCGCAGGTGGGGGATTGTCCATCCAGCTGGCCCCAGAATGCGTGAATTCAAATGGTTGATAATAATGGACGGTGCCGACCACATAAGGGTCGTTGGGCAATTCCAGATTGTCCATCCCATTGATATTGCCCCAATTGTCGCCAGCAAAAATCACCGTGCGCGTCGGGTTGGTTTTACGAATAATCGTCAGGACTTCGGCCTGCACTTGATTGACGCGCGGGCCAGAAAACGCCTCTTGCGGCTCATTGATGATTTCAAACATCACTTTGGCAGGTGCTTTTTGATAGCGCGCCGCAATCTGGGCCCAGAGGGCAACTAGCCGTCGCTCATGCACGTCGGGATTCTCAAACAATTCTGTATAGTGGCAGAGGTTCAAGATGATGGTCAGGTCGTTGCGAATGGCCCAACGAACCACTTCGTCAATGCGCGCCATAAAGGTGGGGTCAAGCGTGTAGGGGGCTTGTTCCATGGCATGGGCGGAAAATTTGATCGGAACTCGAATCGTATCAAAGCCCGCCGCCCGGATGGTTTTGAAGTCGCGCTCACGGATTTTATAGCCCCAATCTCCCTCATTGGGGGCTTCTAGGGCACCGGCCACATTGATGCAGCGCTCAACTGGGAAGGGCGCGCGAGGCAGCGGCATTGACACGTGTGTCTGCGAAGGGACTTTGGTGGCCTGCCACACACCTTGGGCCACAGCGACCCCAACGCCAGAGCCGATCAAAACCGTCCCCAAAGCGCAAACCAGACTTGATTTACGGCAAAATGATCGCAAGCGTTCCATGTTAGGCCTTCCTGATAGGTTGCTGGCATTGGTGCAAAGCGTGTGCCGCCGCACTTAAATACACGAGCATTTTGAGATGTTCTTCAAAATAGATTTGCAAGTGTGTCCTTGTTTCGTTGGAAAATACCAGAATTAACCTGCAGAGGTGAAGCTTTACTCGATCAATATTCGCCAGGGCCAAAAACATCAGTGTTATGTGTTCTTTTACAAAGGCTCGCTACAAACAGGGCTCAATCCTGCGTGGCTATTGCTTTGGTTTTAGGTCCCTTCCGGCGGGGCTGAATTGAGGGCAAGCGCGCTCCATTTTGGATACAGATCTTGATCAAGTCGTATTTGCACGCCATCTCCGCCAAAGCTCGTGCCCGTCGGGGAGAGCAGTTTTTGACGATGATGGGCGTAGAGCCGCACCATCGGATTCTGGATTTGGGTGGCGGCAATGGCAGCCATTTTCATTCCATTGCGCCCAATCATAAAAACGTTCTGATCGCCGATCATTGGGCGCCGGACCTTGAGCAGGCCAAGGCAAATCATGGCTATGAGACCATGCTGCTGGATGGTTCGAAAGAGGCTTTGCCCTTTGAGGATCGCGCGTTTGATATCGTTTTCTGCTCGTCGGTCATCGAACATGTCACGGGGCCAAAGCAGGCCATGCTAGACATGGATGACAACAAGGCGTTTGACGCCACCGCCATCGTGCACCAGCAGCGCTTCGCCGATGAATTGCGCCGCATCACAGACGGCTATTTCGTCCAGACGCCAAATGTCGATTTTCCGCTGGAACAGCATTCGATGTTGCCGCAACCCATCATCTTTTTGCCGCGCCCGCTACAGCGTCAGATCATGAAAACAGTCGGCAAATTTTGGGTTTCCAATGTCCAGCCTGATTGGCGTTTGTTGAACGAGGCCGACATGAAAGGCTTCTTCCCAGATGCCGAATTGGTTCTGGAAAAGGTTGCAGGCTTTACCAAGTCGATTACGGCTGTGCGCAAGCGCTCTGGCCAGTAAGGGCCGCTTTAGGCCGATCATTTAGGCCCTACACAAGAATTGCCATCCCATCTGTCGCTTAGTGCTCGACAAAGCGTCTAGCCTTGCTAAACACGGGCGACGAAACCCGAAGGGCGTGACAGTGACCACCATTTATCCCAATGCGGCAGCCGCACTCGAAGGCCTCACCTTCGACGGCATGACCGTGATGTCCGGCGGCTTTGGCTTGTGCGGCATTCCCGAAAACCTCATCCTCGCTTTGCGCGATAGCGGCGTGAAGGGCATTAGCGTGATCTCGAACAATGCCGGGGTTGACGGCTTTGGCTTAGGCCTTTTGCTAGAAACCAAACAGATCGCCAAAATGATCTCGTCTTATGTCGGCGAGAATAAAGAGTTTGAGCGGCAATATCTCTCAGGTGAGTTGCAGCTTGAGTTCAATCCTCAAGGTACGCTGGCAGAGCGTATTCGCGCCGGTGGGGCAGGGATCCCAGGCTTTTATACCAAGACCGGCGTCGGCACGAAAA
>CALRLV020000363.1:0-3046 GCA_943368895.1 Ferrovibrio terrae | reverse complement strand
GCGGGTCGCTTCGCGCTCAATCAGTTCCAGCGCGCGGTCATAAACTTCAATGCCAGCGCCAGCACGGCTCTCTTCCCCCAATTGCCGCCGGAACATGCGGGCACCGGGCTTGCCCGCAAATAGGCCCAGCATATGGCGGGTAATCGCATGCAGCGGCACGCCCTCTGCCAAGCGCCGCTCCACATAGGGCCGATAGGCGCGATAAGCCTCTTCAGGGCGGACGATCTCGCAGTCAAAGCCCAAAATCTCCCGATCCACCCGACCCAGAAGGGCAGGGTCATGATAGGCGGCCCTGCCCAGCATGACACCATCGAGACCTGTCACCGCCTCTTGGGCCTGCTCAATACTACCTATCCCACCATTCAAAATGATGCTGAGGTGGGGGTGGGCGGCCTTAAGCTCGCGGACCAGACCATAATCCAAGGGCGGAATCTCGCGATTATCCTTGGGCGAAAGACCTTTCAGGATCGCCTTGCGCGCATGGACAACAAAGACAGTGACGCCTGCCTTGGCCACGGTTTCCACAAAGTGAAACAAGCTCTCACGCGGGTCTTGTTCATCCACGCCCAAGCGGTTCTTGACCGTCACAGGCAGATGCGTGGCCGCCTGCATGGCGCTTACACATTCGGCGACCAGTTCTGGCTCGCGCATCAGGCACGCACCGAACCGGCCTGACTGCACGCGGTCTGATGGGCAGCCAACATTTAAATTTATCTCCCCATAGCCAAAGTCCGTGCTAATCTTCGTGGCTTCAGCAAGCTTGCGGGGATCAGAGCCACCAATTTGAATTGCGACGGGATGTTCACTGGCGTCAAAACCGATCAGGCGCTTTCTATCGCCATGGATCAAAGCATCGGCCGTGACCATCTCTGTATAGAGTAGGGCCCCTTTGGACAGCGTACGGTGAAACGCTCGGCAATGCCGGTCTGTCCATTCCATCATAGGGGCCACGCAAAAGCGGCGGTCGAGTGTGTCGGAAGTCATGGCCGCTCCATGCCTTTTTTAGCCCCAAAACGCAAATCTGCAGAAAAATGCACAAAGGGCAAAAAATGTGTTTGACACATGTGGTGTGCTATAGTAGTAATACACCCATGCACTACAGCAGTGCAGCACAAACACAACGACAGACCAACAGGAGAAACCAACATGATCACCTTTATCGTCACAATCTGGCTCAGCGCTTTGGGTGCCGGCATGGCCACAATGGCAGCCACCGAACGCAACTAAGGCCAACCTTCCAAACTCTACCTCCCCCCAAAAAATCCACCCCGCTTCAAAAATACAAAAGGAACAACAACATGATCACTCTCGCAATCACCGCTTGGCTCAGCCTCTTAGGCGCAGGTTTGGCTTCCATGGCCGTCGCAGAGCGCGCCTAAGCCTTTAAGCGCTCTCCACACCAGCTCCTCCGTCCCTGCATAATTCGCCTCTAAAACACACCCTAAACTCGCTCCTCCCCGAGCTCACACCAAGGAAAAACAACATGATCAACCTTATTGTCGCCGTCTGGCTCTCTGCTGTCGCTTCTGGCCTTCTGGGCATGGCCGCTTCTGACCGGCATTAATCGAACCTGCCCTCATCGAACCGGCATCGTCAGCCCCTACGCCTCCAACGTCCTCACGATGCCCAAACTGGGGCCGGTTCAGCCGGCCCTATTTTTTGTCTGACGTTATTGTCTGACGTTATTGTCTGGGGCTTATGCGGTCCAAGCCTTGGATGGCGCGCTCAAATCGCCTACATCAGGGGTATGGCTCGTTATCTGATCACTTCTGCGCTTCCTTATATCAATGGCATCAAGCATCTCGGCAATTTGGCGGGGTCGATGTTGCCTTCTGATGTGCATGCACGCTTCCGCCGCTTACAAGGTCATGAAGTCTTGTTTGTTTGCGCCACCGACGAGCATGGCACACCGGCCGAGTTGGCGGCAGCAGAAGCTGGCATGTCGGCCAAGGCCTATTGTGATGAGCAGCATGACATTCAGCGCCGGGCAGGGGATGGATATTCGCTGTCGTTTGATTGGTTTGGCCGCTCCTCCAGCGCGCAAAATTATGCCCTGACCCAGCATTTTGCCGAAATGCTAGAAGCCAATGGCCTGTTGGAAGAGCGCGTCACCAAACAAGTCTATTGCATCGATGATGCCCGCTTCTTGCCCGACCGCTATGTGGAGGGGACGTGCCCGATCTGTGGGTTTGAGGATGCACGCGGCGACCAGTGCGACAATTGTGGGTCTCTTTTAGACCCAACACAATTGAAGAATCCGCGCTCGAAGATTTCAGGCTCCACCAATATTGAAGTGCGCGATACAGCTCATTTATTCCTGCGTCAGCCCTTGATGGAAGAGAAAATCCGCGCTTGGGTCGATGCGGCACAAGCTTGGCCGCATTTGGCGCGCTCCATCGCCTACAAGTGGTTGGACGAAGGGTTGCAGGATCGGGCCATCACGCGTGACCTATCCTGGGGTGTGCCGGTCTTAAAAGATGGTAAGCCACGCCCGGGCTTTGAAAACAAAGTATTTTACGTCTGGTTCGACGCGCCCATCGAATATATCGCCGCGACCGAAGAATGGGCGCTGGCCACGGGGGGGGACTGGAAGCGCTGGTGGCGCACCGACCAAGGTGCCAAAGATGTCACCTATGTGCAGGTCATGGGCAAGGACAATGTGGCCTTCCACACCGTTTCTTTCCCCGTTACGATCTTGGGCTCTGGCGAACCTTGGAAACTGGTGGACCGCCTAAAGGCGTTTAACTGGCTGACGTGGTATGGCGGGAAATTCTCGACCAGCCAAAAGCGCGGCATCTTCATGGACCAAGCGCTGGAGTTACTGAGTGGCGACTATTGGCGCTGGTATCTGATGGCCAATGCGCCGGAAAGCTCTGACGCCGCTTTTACGCTCGAAGGCTTCCAAGCCACCGTAAATTCCGACCTCGCTAATGTGCTTGGCAATTTCGTCAATCGCATCATGAAGTTCGCTGCTGCCAAGTTCGAGGGCAAAGTGCCTGCTATCGGTGTAGCAGGCGAAGCAGAAGCCAAATTGTGGACCGAAGTC
>CALRLV020000362.1:0-3052 GCA_943368895.1 Ferrovibrio terrae | reverse complement strand
CGCCAAGGGTTGCCATTTGGGGCGGGTGGGCAGTTGCTCGAAAGCGGACGTTCGCAGTCAGGTAGGGTGCAGTCCCATGGGACTGCACCACCGCAACGACGATGGTCTTCGTTTTTGAATGTTTCAACTAGGAACGCCTTTGCCACCGGCTCTGCCTAGGCAAAGGCTTCGTTCGAGTTTGAGCGCGCAAGATGGGGTGTCAAGGGGCGCGCCTGCGGCGCGTCGGCGAAGCCGATTGCACCCCTTGACCCCCAGCTTGCGCAATAACAATTATCGAGCGGCTTCAAGACAAGCGAGGTGCGGCCTTGAACGGTTCCAATGCGTTTGGCTAAGGCCCAACATTGGCGAATTCAGGAATTGCTTGACCGAGGGGAATTCCACACTGAACGCCCCATACCGCGCGAGGCCCAAGGTTGGCTAGAATGAAGCCTAATAGCCCAATCGCTTAAGCTCGCGCTTGATCGCGGCTATGGAGTCGAATTTGTAGGTTTCACGCCGGCCGTCGCGAAAAAAGCAAACGCAGCCTAGGCCAAAGTGGTCGCTTAGCTTGGGCAGTAAGTCAGCTTGCGCCCGATTGGGTTTCACGTCGTCAATGATCTGAATTTCAACAAAATGGCCACCATAATCATAGTGGTTCTGGTCAATCCGAATAAGGACGATCAACTCATCGGCTGGGTCACGGTCGGCATTGGCAAAGCCAATGGCTGCAATCTGGGGCGATCCGCCATCTGGATACGCAATGGTGATATCATGAGCCACAAGCCGCTGTTGGGTATCGAGGCTGACAGCCTTCAAGACCTGTACCACCATGTCCTCGGACGTCTCGGTATAATCGACAAAGATGGTTGGGACGCGGTTCCACGTGGTCACCAATGTATTGGGCTCTTTGGCCGGCGGAACATCCAAAAAGGCAATCGCGCGCTCGGGCGTCAACAGGCTGGGCTCTGCCGCCGCTGGGGCAGCTAAGCTCAAGAGCAATGAGAGGGTTAAGGTCAGGGCACGCATGCACATGAGTGTAACATGCGATTGGCAGCGTGCGGAGGTGCTCGATCTGATCTTTTTTACTTGGAAAGCCCTTGCCGCAGGCTCTGCCTAGGTAAAGGCCTTCCAAAGCGTTTGGCTGAAGCCCAGGATTGGCGCGCTTTGTGGTTGCTTCGCTGTGGTGCATTCCCGTCGGAATGCACTCTTCGGTGCTGCGGCGTTGGGCTATCGGCGGGGCAGCAGCCATTGAGGAAGGAAGTTCCACCCTTGTTTAGGCTGATCGGGCGATGACTTTTTATCAAGATTTTGCAGGAGGGCTTTGCCCTGCTTTACGGTCAGATTTAGCGCAAACGCGATCTCTTCCACGGTGATTTCTGGCCTTGCTGCGATAAGTTCTTCAGCGGTCCAAATCAACGCTTGATCCTGTGGATCAAGGAACATGGCGACAGCGCCTTCCGCGACGCTTAGTCTCAAGACTTGCTCGTAAAGTTGAAAATCTTCGGGCCATTTTGAATGCTCGGTTATCGCGCGGAATGTCTCGGCATCGATGCGCTTGAAACAGTAGTTGTCGTGAATGCGTTCATCGGATCCAACTAACCATTTTTGTTCGCAGACCTTGCAACCGTACACACTCAGCCACCATTTTTCCTGGCCAAATTCTGCTTTCCTTTCGAGGCTTTCAAAAACACGTTCATCTTGCCCATCACAGCCCATAGGCACGATTGCTAAATCAGCTAACTCGTTGCAGGCGCAGGGATCGTTTTCAGTCATATTGATAAAATAGTCCGCAGGATAAGATCAAAGTGGCGGTCCCGAAGGGACTTGAACCCCCGACCCATCGTTTAGGAAACGATTGCTCTATCCTGCTGAGCTACGGGACCGCACACCCTCTGCTTAGCGGGCGCGTGGCGGTTTGGGGAGGGGGGTGTTACAGAATCTCGCTCAAGCTTAATCGGCTGCGGTGGCCACCACACGCGGCAGTTTGAAGATGACGTCCTCACGCGTGACTTCCACATCTTGCAGCGTGACGCCAAAGCGCGCCTGACAGGCCGCAATGACTGCTTCCACCAAATCTTCGGGCGCACTGGCCCCGGCGGTGAGGCCCAAAGTAGAGACGCCGTCAAACCATGACCAGTCGATGCCCTGCGCATCATCAATCAGATGGGCAGCCTTGGCCCCGGCACGCAGGCCGACTTCCACGAGCCTGATCGAATTGGACGAGGTTTTTGAACCAATGACCAAGAGGAGGTCAGCTTTGGAGCCCAATGCTTTGACGGCCTCTTGGCGATTCGTCGTCGCGTAGCAAATGTCTTCCTTGTGGGGTGGTGAAATTTCGGGGAATTTCGCCTGCAATGCACCCACAATCTCGGCTGTATCATCGACCGACAGCGTGGTTTGGGTAACAAAAGCGAGCTTTTTTGCGTCTTTTGGCGCAAAATCAGCCACTTCGGACACATCTTGGATCAAAGTCACCGAGCCTTCGGGCAATTGGCCCATGGTGCCAATGACTTCAGGGTGACCTGCATGACCAATGAGAACAATCTCACGCTCCGCATCAAAATGCCGTTGGGCTTCAACATGGACCTTGGACACCAGAGGGCAGGTGGCATCCACATAGATCATATTGCGACGCGAAGCCTCTTCCGGCACCGACTTTGGCACGCCATGGGCCGAGAAGACGACCGGGCGGTCTGTCGGGCATTCGTCCAATTCTTCAACAAAAACAGCACCTAATCGCTTCAATCTTTCCACGACATGGACATTGTGGACGATCTCGTGACGGACATAGACAGGGGCACCCCATTTCTCAATCGCACGCTCAACAATCTGGATTGCACGGTCCACACCGGCGCAAAAGCCGCGCGGTGCAGCGAGCAAAATCGTCAAAGGAGGGGTAGGGGCTGTAACTTCCGACATGATTTCTCCGGTGGCATTGCCTTGTTGGCGCCGCATTGCGTTGCTTGAAGCAAGACTGACCTCTAAAGACATGGTCTATAATTGCGGCAGTGCCAAGATGGTCTGCTTCGCTTCTTCTGTGGAATGCAACATGCGCCCCCAAGCTATTGCCTTT
>CALRLV020000361.1:0-3086 GCA_943368895.1 Ferrovibrio terrae | reverse complement strand
CTGCGACGCCGATGTTTATTTGCGCTTCCGCGATGCGGCGGCCCAAGCGGGCATTACCATTCCTTTGTTGCCCGGCATTATGCCGGTCGGCAATGTGGCTGGTTATACGCGCATGGCGACCTCTACCGGCACCACAATCCCTAATTGGTTTGCAGAGGCCTTTGACGGCCTTGATCAGAGCCCAGAGGTTCGCGACATGGTGGCCGCTTCGGTCGCGGCTGACCTTTGTTTGAAGCTGCAGGCTGAAGGCGTTGATCGTTTCCATTTCTACACCCTCAACCGCGCAGAGCTTTCTTTGGCTACCTGCCGTCGCTTGGGCCTTAAAACACCTGTTACCGAGAAGGATGCGGCATGACCCATTTCCCGAGCCGCCAAGACCGTTTGGCCAAGATTGAAGCCATCGCCCAAGATCGTATCCTGATTTTGGACGGCGCGATGGGCACGATGATCCAAACCTTTAAGCTGGAAGAAGATGATTATCGCGGTAACCGCTTTGCCGATCATGGTCATCCTTTGAAGGGCAATAATGATCTGTTGGTCATCACCAAGCCAGAGATCATCTTGGGCATTCATGAGGCTTTCTTGAAGGCTGGCGCTGACCTCATCTCCACCAATAGCTTCAACGCGACCACGATAAGCCAAGCTGATTATGCGCTTGAGCCCCTTGCTTATGAACTGAATTTTGAGGCCGCCAAATTGGCGCGTCAGGCATGTTTGGCGTTTGAAACCGCCGATGCGCCCAAGGCGGTTGTTGGCTCCATTGGGCCTACAAACAAGACGTTGTCCTTGTCTCCTGATGTGAATGATCCAAGCTATCGTGCTGCTTCCTTTGATGAAATGGTAGTTACTTATCGTGAGCAGACTTTGGGCTTGCTAGATGGCGGTGTTGATTTCCTCATGGTTGAGACCATTTTCGACACCTTAGTGGCCAAGGCCGCGCTTTATGCGATTTCTGAGGTGTTGGAAGAGCGCGGCGAGGCCGTGCCCATTATGATTTCCGGCACGATCACCGACCGATCTGGACGCACTTTGTCTGGCCAAACGGTTGAAGCCTTCTGGAATGCCGTTCGCCACGTGAACCCTTGGTCGATTGGTCTCAATTGCGCCTTGGGTCCCAATGAGATGCGGCCTTTCTTGGCAGAATTGTCGCGTGTCGCGACGTGCCGGGTCTCGGTTTATCCCAATGCTGGTCTGCCCAACGCTTTTGGTGGCTATGACGAGACACCCGATGATATGTGCCACACCATGACGCCTTGGGCCCAAGAGGGATTGGTCAATGTGATGGGTGGGTGCTGCGGTACGACGCCAGACCATATTCATCACATCGCCCACGCCGCCAGCCATGGTAAGCCGCGCGTGGCCCCTGTCATCCAAACCGCCTTGAGGCTTTCAGGCCTTGAACCCTTTACCGCTGCAGCTTGATCGAGACTCCTTTGACCAATCCTTTTTCTAACTTCGTCATCGTCGGCGAGCGGACCAATGTGACCGGCTCTGCAAAGTTCCGTAAGCTTATCGAGAATGACGATTATACCGCTGCCTTGGCGGTTGCGCTGCAACAAGTTGAGAGTGGGGCCAACGTGCTCGACATCAATATGGATGCGGCACTGATCGATGGCGTGAAGGCGATGACGACCTTCTTGAACCTCATCTCGGTCGAACCCGATATCGCCAAAGTGCCCTTGATGATCGATAGCTCTAAATGGGAGATTATTGAGGCTGGCCTGAAATGCACCCAAGGCAAGCCCATCGTAAACTCCATCTCGATGAAAGAAGGCGAGGCGCAATTCTTGGCTCAAGCCAAGAAGGTTCGCCGCTATGGGGCTGCTGCCGTCGTCATGGCATTTGATGAACTGGGCCAGGCCGATACGGTTGATCGCAAGGTCGAGATTTGCACCCGCGCCTATAATCTTTTGCGCGACAAGCTCGATTTTCCACCCGAAGACATCATTTTCGATCCCAATATCTTTGCAGTCGCGACCGGTATTGAAGAACACAATGATTATGGTGTCGCCTTTATCGAAGCAACACGCATCATTCGCGAAACCTTGCCCCATGCCCATGTTTCGGGTGGGGTCTCGAACGTCTCCTTCTCGTTCCGAGGTAATGAGCCGGTGCGCGAGGCCATGCACGCGGTCTTTCTGTATCACGCGATCAAAGCTGGTATGGATATGGGGATCGTTAATGCTGGCCAATTGGCAGTTTATGATTCCATCGATTTGGAACTGCGCGAACGGTGCGAAGATGTGATCTTGAACCGTCGCGCTGATTCGACGGAGCGCTTGCTGGAGACCGCCGAAAACTATCGCGGCAAAGAAGGTCAAAAAGCAGCCGTCAAGGATATGACTTGGCGCGAAGCCCCAGTTCGTGAGCGTCTGGCGCACTCCTTGGTGCACGGCATCACCGAATTCATCGTCGAGGATACCGAAGCGGCGCGCCTCGAAGCCGAGCGGCCGTTGCACGTAATCGAAGGCCCATTGATGGATGGGATGAATGTGGTGGGCGACCTGTTTGGCTCGGGCAAAATGTTCTTGCCACAAGTGGTCAAGTCCGCCCGCGTGATGAAACAAGCTGTGGCGCATCTTTTGCCGTACATGGAAGAAGAAAAGCTGCGCCTTGGCACGCAAGATCAGGCCGCTGGCAAAGTTCTGATGGCGACCGTGAAGGGCGATGTGCACGATATTGGCAAGAATATCGTTGGCGTTGTGCTGCAATGTAATGGCTTTGACGTCGTGGACCTTGGCGTCATGGTCAGTTGCGAGAAGATCCTTGAAGCCGCGCGCGAACATAAGGTGGATATCATCGGTCTGTCTGGCCTCATCACCCCCAGCTTGGACGAAATGAGCTGGGTTGCGAGCGAGATGGAGCGTCAAGGCTTTGGCGATATGCCACTTCTGATTGGCGGGGCCACAACCTCGCGCACCCATACAGCTGTGAAGATCGCGCCCAATTACAAGGGTCCTGTGCTCTATGTAACCGACGCCAGCCGTGCGGTTCCCGTGGTGCAAAAGCTGTTGGGTGATGATCGTCAAGATCTGATCCAAGAGACGCGCGAGGATCAAGAGCGCGCCCGTCTTGCCCACTTTGCT
>CALRLV020000360.1:0-3087 GCA_943368895.1 Ferrovibrio terrae | reverse complement strand
GGAAACCTTCAAAACGAAGACCACCGTCGTTGCGGTGGTGCAGTCCCATTGGACTGCACCTTACCTGACTGCGAATGTCCGCTTCCGAGCAATCGCAAACCCGCCGCTAATGGCAACAGTTGGCGCATTTGAGACAGGCGGCATTTCGGCAATAGTTGGCCGATTGCGGATGGCCTAGTCTGCGGGGCGAAAGCGGACATCTGATCCCGAGCAAGTAATTTTAGCCGTTTGGCCAAAGCCTTCGGACCAGGCCAGGATTGGCTCGGTCATTTCTCTAAAAAAGCGCTTCTCCCGACTTGGCCTGAATTTAGATAATCACTTAATTCTGGTGGGTTTCATGAAACTTTGAAAGTATAGATTTAGATTCATTTAGTCGTTTTTAGATATGATCTCGCCTGCTCGAGCACTCCAAAAGGGCCATGGTTTTCTATCTTGGCGTCAGGAGTAAATGAAGGTCTGCAAAATGGGTCAAATTACTCAAAGAAAGCCTGCGCCGATTTCACAACCATCGTACCTGCCCAACAGCTGAGCTCTTCAAGAGCTTTCGAAATTCGGTCAAAATTGGACCAGTCTTTGACATTTATTGCGCCCAAAAGCGCCCTTCAATCCAAAAGGAAGATTGATCTGATGTCCATGCCAGTGAAGCCACAATTGTTTACAAACGATATCCATACCCGTGGGCTTGCAGCCGATGATGCACTGGCGGCCGCGTTGGATAATTACCCGGAAGAACTTATTGATATCAACAGTTATAGCTATGATGAAGATGGCCAAGTGAGCCTCAAGACCGGTACACGTGGTCAGGCTGATGGGGCAACTATTCTTGCGGAGATCAAGGCTGGTCGCCTGTGGGTCAACTTGCGTGAGGTTCAGACTTCACACCTCGAATTGTGGAGCCCGATTCAGGAAGCGTTTCAATCAATTGCGCGCGAACTGGGCATCAAACCAATCAAGCTAACCGGGCAATTGATATTGTCGTCGCCCAGCACCAAGGTGCCCTATCATTTTGACGCCGCTGGCGTGATGCTTTTCCATCTGCGCGGGCGCAAGCGCGTATTTCTCTACCCACCTGATGAAATGCACCTGAAGCAGGCCGAAATGGAGCAGGTGATCATGCTGACAACCACTGAGGAGCTTACCTACCACAAATCCTACGACGCAAACGCCCAAGTTTTTGATCTTGAACCAGGCCAAGCGCTGATCTGGCCTCTTTATTCTCCCCACAGAGTCGAGAACCTAGATGAGTTTAACGTCTCCCTCTCACTCGATTTTCAGACCTGGGAAACAAGAGTCACGCGTGGAGCTCACTACGCCAACGGGGTTATGCGTCGGCTTCTTGGGGTCCACCCTAAGCCAATGGCAAATACACCAATGGCAGCGCGAGGTGCTCTCTGGGTTGCGTCTTTAGCGTTGAAAAAGGCCAATCTGATCGAGAACAAGATCAAGAACATTGAGCGCAGCTTCCAGCTGGGAACGCGCGATCGACTAGCCGTTGAGTGATCTTATACTCACAGTGAAGTCCGCTTGAGGCATAGCTGAAGTCCAGCCATTCCTTAGCCTCATAAATGTCAGCTTTCAAGCAACCGCCAACCCAACCTAAATGGCAACCCTTGGCGCAAAGCAGACCTACCAATGTACTCATAACGTGTATCTAAACCTGAATTCAGGATGGACAGGATGGGTTTGCGGGTGGGCACAGATAACCAGCCCCAAAGACCACCGTCTAAAGCGCGCCACCGCGCAAGACGCGGCCCATCAAGCCAAATAGTTTGCGGCTGTTTTCGTTGGCTTCGGGCTTCCACTCGGGGTGCCATTGCACGGCGAGGACGGGGCCGCCGCGGGCGGTGCTGGAGAAGGCTTCAACCACGCCATCAGGGGCGCGGGCTTCAACGCGCAGGTCTGCGCCCAGCTTGTCTACGCCCTGATAATGGACCGAATTGACCTTGATATCGGCTTGGCCAATGGCGGCCAGAATGGCGCCGCCTTCTTCTAGCCGCACGTCATGCTCATGGGCAAACATGGCATCAAAGCTTACTCCATCAGGGGAGTGGTGTTGGAAAGCGCGGGCGGGGTCGGCCATGTCACGCCGCAGCGTCCCGCCAAAATGGACGTTTAGCTCTTGGAAGCCCCGGCAAATGCCAAAAACGGGCTTGCCGGCTTTCAACATCACATCGGCCAAAGCCATCGCCATCTCATCGCGATTGGGATCAAACGGGCCAGGCGCATCGGGGATATCTTCGCCATAGCGATGGGGCTGCATATTGGAGGGCGAGCCTGTCAGCAACAGCCCGTCGAGGCGGCCTGCCACGGTTTCAGCGTCGACAAAGCCGGGCAATGAAGGGATCAACAACGGGATCGCATCCACATGCGGGCTGACGCCATACAGATAGCGCTCCATCACCGCTTGCGCATATTCGGTACCGACATGGCGCTGGCAGCAAATCATGCCGAGGATGGGTCGTGCGTTCATGTGGATCGAGCCATAAATTCTTGGATGAGGCCGCCAAACTTCTCATGCGGCGGGAACTTCTCATAGGCGTGCGGGGCGCCAATCTCAACCCAGTCGAGCTTTTCGGCGGTGCAGGTCTCCAGGAAGGGCGGGCTCTGATCGGGCTCATCAAACATCGTCGCGCGCACATTGATGAAGTCACCAATGGTGGACGACACTTTGGTATAGACCCAACTGGAGCATTCGGGGCAGACATAATGGACGGGGCTGGCCTTCATGCCGCCTTGCACCGGATTGCCGGAAAGAAGCTCAAAATTCGCCCCAGCATACATTTCGCTTAAAGAGAATGCGCTGGCCGTCATGCGCTGGCAGCCCTTGCAATGGCAAGCCATGGTGAGAAGGACGGGCGGCTTGGCTTGAAAACGGACTTGGCCACACCGACATCCGCCCCGCTTTCCTTGCATCTTATCTTCCATCTGTGTGCACGTTTAGCTCTGCAAAAGGACTGGGCTGTCACCATGCCAGCGCAACCAGACTTCATCATCCCAGGTGAAATCCTCTTGATCCCAACGCGATAAATTGGGGCGCGAGACCTGCATGCGACGACCATTGACCAGGTCAATCTCATAAATGCTTTC
>CALRLV020000359.1:0-3091 GCA_943368895.1 Ferrovibrio terrae | reverse complement strand
CAGCGAACCTGGATTAAAGCTTCCAAAAAACCAGAAGAGTGCAGCAGTTCGCTAGCTACCCCGTCCCCCACACACACGAAAGCCCGGCAGACTATTCTGCCGGGCTTTTTGTTAGCGTCTCTGAACTGACTTAGGACTTCGGCGCAGCTGCGGCCTTTTTCACGTCGGTGGTGCACAGATAGCGCGCGCGGTGGATATCGACCGCATTGTCGACCCAGCCAGTGACGCGAGGGCTGACCAGATTGCGATTGGTCAGGAACCACATCGGCATAAAGCCATTTTCTTTCAGCACGATGGCTTCTGCTTGCTTCATCAGATTGGCGCGCTTGACAGTATCTTTTTCAACATCAGCCGCTTCCATCAGCTTGTCGAATTCTGGATTGGTGTATTTGCCATAATTCAACTGATCGGTGCTGGTTTGGAACAAATAGACGAAGTTTTTCGCGTCATTAAAGTCCGAAATCCAGCCCGCATCGCCAAGCTCAAAATCGCCGGTGCGCAGTTTTTCATAATGGATCTGCGTTTCGCCGCCCAAAATCTCGACCTGCACCCAGGGTGCGATCTTGGCCCAGTTTTGCTGGACGACAGGGGCCACGCGCGGGTTATCGCCCGTGTTGCGGAAGCTGAACGTAAATTTCAATGGCTTGTTGGGGCCATACCCGGCTTCTTCCAGCAGCTTTTTCGCGCGCGCCAAACGTTCCTCGATGCTTTGCCCCTTAAAGTCGGTCGACATCGCGCCAGACTGATAATCGGCAATCCCTGGAGGCACGAGGCTATAGGCTGGCTGTTGACCCGCCTTCAGGATTTCCTTCGTCACAAATTCGCGGTCTGCCGTCATCGAGATGGCGGCGCGTACGCGGGCATCGTTAAACGGTGCTTTGCGCATGTTGAAGATGTAATAGGTCAGCCCAGTATAGCCGTGAATGCGCGCATAGCCCGGCAAATTCTTATTAATTTCTTCAAGGCGTGAGCCTGAGAAATTGGTGTTGATGTCGAGGTCGCCGGTGCGAACTTTCCGCTCAGCCGCATTATCGTCTGCCGTTGGATAGTAGAAGATTTGATTCAGACACACATTGGCATTGTCATAATAATTCTCATTGCGCACGACATGGACGAAGTCATTTGGCTTCCATTGTTGCAGCTTATAGGGGCCATTGCCGACAAAGTTCTCAGCCTTGATCCAATCCTTGCCGACTTTTTCAACGACGTGCTTCGGAATTGGGAAGGACGTGTAATGTGTCAAAAGGCCGGGCAGATAGGGAGCTGGATGCTCCAGCGTTACTTCCAGCGTCTTGGCGTCAATCGCGCGCACGCCCAATTGGGTGACATCTTTAATGCGGCCATCATAAATCTTTTCGGCATTCTTGATGACATAGAGAATGGACGCATATTTGGCAGGCGGCGTCGTGGTCATGATGCGGCGCCAGGCAAATACGAAGTCTTCCGCGGTCACAGGCTGACCATCTGACCATTTGGCGTCACGCAATTTAAAGGTCCACACTAGGCCATCTGGGCTGGTAGACCACTCGGTCGCCATACCAGGAATGGGGCGACCTTGCGCGTCGTCGGTCGTCAGGCCTTGCAACATTTCACCGATAATCCGGTTCTCCCAAGTCCCAGAGGCTTGATGGGGATCGAGGGATAGAGGCTCTGCCCCATTGCCAATATGAAGCGTCCGCGCCGTATCGGCGTCAGAGCCGCCACCGCCACAAGAAACCAAACCTAAACTCAGCACCAAAGCAGTTGTAGCCGCAGCCAAAGACCGGCGTGTGATTTTCATTTCGTTGTCTCTCCCGATCGGGTTAGTGTGTAGCCTCTATAGCGCACGCGCCCGCATTTGCTATGCAGGCAAGCACGCCGTCAAAAACCTTGTTACGATTTGTGAAGGTAACGTGAAATGAACAAATTCAGTGCCACCCTCATTGCAGCAGGTTTTGTTACATTTGGTGCAGTTGCTTTGGCCCAATCCGGACAAAATCCAGCAAATTCGGGGGTCTCTCCGCTTGAGCCTATCTATGCCTGTGCGACTAAAACCGACCCGACCGAGCGCTTGGCCTGCTTTGATGCAGCAGTGGCGACTATTCGCGCCAAAGAGGCGAAGTCTGAGATTGTAACCTTCGACAAACAGCGGGTTGAAAAGGTACGCCGCGAGGCTTTTGGCTTCTCCCTTCCCTCCCTACCTAAATTAGGCTTCCCAGCCTTTGGTGGCGGGTCAAAGGCCGACGGCAAGGACCAAAGTGCGGCAGCGTCGGCCGCCGTCGAGGATATTGAAGAACAAAGCTTCACGGTGGTCAGCACCCGGGAATCTGCCGGGCGGATCGTTATCACCTTGGAAAATGGGCAGGTTTGGCGCTTGACTGAAGCTGGCGAACTCAACGCGCCCAAACGGCCGCCTTATAGTGTCAAAATTCGTACTGCAGCCATGGGCTCCTTCATCCTGACCGTGGAAGGCCGCAACAAAGGCTATCGCGTCCGCCGGGTCGAATAAGGCGGACGGCTGCCGCCCCCCAAGCTGCCCGATTTAGCGGTCGCGGGGGTCAATTGCGTCGCGTAGGCCGTCACCAATGAAGTTGAAGCAGAACAACGTGATCATCATGGTTGCGGCTGGGAAGATCAACAACCATGGTGCGATCTCCATTTCGCGCGCGCCAATCGAGATCAGATTGCCCAGACTGGTCATGGGCTCTTGCACGCCAAGCCCTAGGAAGCTCAAGAAGCTTTCTGTTAGGATTACAGCCGGAATGGTCAAGGTCACGTAGACAACCACCGGGCCGAGCACATTCGGCACAATATGGCGCGTTACGATACTGGAACTGGTCACACCAGCCGCTTCAGCCGCTTCGACAAATTCCTTCTTGCGCAGCGAGATCGTCTGACCACGCACAATCCGCGCCATGGTCAACCACTCAACCGCGCCAATCGCGACAAAGATCAAGATCAGATTGCGGCCAAACACGACCATGAGGATGATCACAAAGAAAATGAAGGGCAGCGCATAGAGCACATCGACGATACGCATCATGATCTGATCGACCCGGCCGCCAATATAGCCGGCCGTCGCACCCCAAATCACGCCGATCAGAAGCGAAAC
>CALRLV020000358.1:0-3105 GCA_943368895.1 Ferrovibrio terrae | reverse complement strand
CCACGCGCTCTGCCGTAACTGGACAGCGAAAAACCGAAGGCCCTGCCGCACGGCGCATGGCATGGAGCGCAAGTTGCGCACCAGCTTCAAGACCATGGATCGGCTGTGAATGAGGCATGAAAAAGAGTATATGCGAATTATTCTCAAATACAAGCGAAAATGGGGTGTGCGACGCGATAAAACTTCGGAAAAATACTTTGCTCCACTACGCCGGCGCCTCAAAACCAAGATGAAAAGTTAAGGCCATTGCAACCTTTTTAGGCCATTCTAACCGCTTATAAATGCTCACAAAATTGGAAATTTGTGGGGCAAGTTGAGGAAGCAGTTCAGTGGCTATCAATGCCAATGTCATTAGTCTGTTGAATTCAGGCGGGTTTTCTAACTCGTCGGTGCAGTCTATTGACTTGTCGTCATTGATGAATAGCGGCAGCAGTGGTGTCCGGTCCGGCCCGCCGACTCAGCGAGAAATCGCCCGCATGGCACCGTGGGATTCCCGAGCGAAGCCCGCAACCTTATCGCAATTGGCCACCGAAGCGCTCCGCGCGAGCCGATTGGTGAATACAAGTCTGGGCTCTGGAGCAGGTTCTGCGGTCACAGATCCCAACGACAAGAGCCTTTTCATCATTCACAACGGTGTCCAAAAACTGCAGGCATTAGCCGATGCTGCTGCCAAGGATGGGGTCAGCGCGGACACTCGTAAACGGCTGCAGGATCGCCTCAATAAAGGCATTGAAGAGCTCAACAAGCATATCGACGGCACAAAGCTAGATGGGGCGTTCCTCATCGGCGGTCGACGTCTGGCACGTCACGAAGGCGAAGGTATTCCCAAGGGGCTTTTGCAATATGATACCAAGCCTTTGGTCAATGGCGATCTGACGGCTATTCCACAGGGCTTCTTGGGGGATCGTCGTTTCACGCTGAAAGTGACCAAAGCCGGGGTCACAACCAATTTCGACATTAATCTCGCCGATATGGGCACCACGGACCGCAATCTCGGCAATGTAACCAATTTCATCAATAATAAGCTAGAAACGGCAGGCTTTGAAAGCCGGTTTTCTCGCGTGGAAACGACCGTTCCTGCGACCACCAAGGGCGGGACGGCAACCATTCAGCAGCGGCTGCGGATCACGACCACGTCGCTCGAAACGCTCTCGTTTGAGGCTGCGGCCGGAGACACCAAGCCGGCCCTTTATGTCGCCGGCGGCAAAACGGTTGATAGTGCTACTCAAAGTGTGGTGAGCAAACTAACAGGCCTTGAAGGGACAGATTCTCTGTCGTCCTTCACTTCCGACATTTCTGCGGTCAAAGGCTCCACCGTGGGCGCGCGCGCGTCGGTTGTGGGCTCAGATGGCTCGCTCTATGTGATTGCCGATGCGACGGGCAAAGTGAATGGCCAAACGCCAAAGGACAAGAGCGACGTCGTTTTGATGAAGTACGACACGACAGGCCAAGTTGTATGGACGCGAGCCTTGGGGTCTGCGGCACCTGCCCAAGGTTTCTCGCTCGCTATTGGTGCGGACGGGACTTTGGCAGTCGCGGGGGCCGTCGACGGGCGCGCAGATACGGCCACCAGCACGACTGGCAATGGTTTAGATTCCTTTGTTGCCGCCTTTGACTCAGAAGGTCGCGATAAGTGGTACCATCAGCAAGGCGCAACGGGCAGCGACAATGCCACCCATGTTCAAGTCGGCGCAGACGGCAGCGTCTTTGTCATGGGGACGACAACCAATAGTTATGGCGGCGCGACGGCCTTAGGCGGCAAAGACGTCTATTTACAAGCCTTTGATACCACAGGCTCGGTACGTTTCACCCAAACCTTGGGCACTACGGGCGATGACTCGCCGGCAGGCTTAGCGCTCGCCAATGGGCAAGCAGTTGCCGTTTGGAATGAAGCGGGCGGTGCCCGTATGCGCAAATTTGATACCTTGACGGGTGCTGCCAGTGGCGCGACCAATAATCTGGCTGCCAGCAATCTGACGGCGGTTACGTTGGTGACTTCGGATACTACAGGCCGGATTTTTCTCGCTGGCCGAACATCCGGCAATTCCATCGCCAATAGGTTGGTTGGCATGGAAATCAGCTCTGAAAATGTGTTGTTCCAAACCCAAACTTCGGGTGAGGCCATTCGTGCGTTGACAGCCGCTGGCGATCAAGTGGCCTATGCGACCGAGGCAGTCACCGTGACGCCCGCTAACGGGTCAACCCCTGCAAGCACCACACGTGAAAGCTCGATCGTCGGTCTTGATGCCGATACGGGTGTGCAAGCTTTCAGCCGCACCGCCCCACAATTGGTCGATGCGCCAATTTCCATCGCCCTTGCCCCAACGGTTTCTCAAAGCCTCGATTCCATGGGTATTCCCCAAGGCACGTTGAGCTTTGGCATTTCAGATGCTCTCACCGATCGCACTGGCCTGCGCACTGGCGACCAATTCAGTGTCATCGTCAATGGCGGCAGCGAGAAGAGAATCACCATCGCACAGGGTGAGACGATGCGGACTTTGGCGGCCAAGCTAAACCGAGTATTGATGCGCGATGGCACCGCTGAGGCACGCTCCCTCAAAGGGATCGAAAGCTTGGTCATCACACCAAAAGCTGGCGACCGCATCGAATTGAAGGCCACTGATGGGGTGGCAGACGCGCTGACCCAATTGGGCCTGGAACCCGGTGTCGCGATCCCCCGCCCTGCCCCCAAAAAGCCTGGGACCAAATCGGTGTCCGATCCACCGCCGATTATTGCGTTGGAAATGCCACTGGAAGGCGATGTGTCCGACAAGACTAAAGCTAAGGCTTTGGCGGATTCCTTCGACGGCGTGCTTCGCCGTCTGCGCATTGGCTATCGCGAAATCTCGACCGACCCAACGCAAGTTGAGTTGCGCAAGCAGAATGCGGCCAACGCTGCGCAAAAGGCAGGTGGTAGCTCAGCAGGTGTTGCCTATTACAATCGCCAAACTGCGTTGGGCCAAGACGCACTGCGCCGCCTCGGCGTTGTCGCTTAAACGGGCATTTTCGTCCAAATTAATCCGAAGCACGTTTTGAGCTTGCATCTCGCCCGCCAGACCCTAAACAAATGATATATCTTATCGGGAGGGCTATGCATGCGTCTGT
>CALRLV020000357.1:0-3107 GCA_943368895.1 Ferrovibrio terrae | reverse complement strand
TGATCCGCAATTCTTGCGACCACGGTTTGGAGGCCCCCGCAGCTCGGGTGGCCGCAGGGAAGTCCGAAATGGGCTCGATCCGCTTGAACGCCTATCATGAAGGCGGTCATATCGTGATTGAAGTCTCCGATGACGGGGCGGGTCTGTCGACTGCACGTATCCGCGACAAAGCGATTAAAAATGGTTTGGTCAGCGAAGAGCTGGCATGGACCATGTCTGACTCTCAAATTCACCGCTTCATCTTCGCACCCGGCTTCTCGACGGCCGCCGCCGTCACCAGCATTTCCGGTCGTGGTGTCGGCATGGATGTGGTGCGCACCAATATCGAGCTGATTGGCGGCACGATTGATCTGCAGTCGACCGAAGGTCGCGGCACGAAGTTCTTCATCAAAATCCCGCTAACTTTGGCGATTGTGTCGGCCTTAGTCGTCGGTTCACGCCAACAACGCTTTGCCATCCCGCAATTGTCAATTGTGGAACTGGTGGGTGCGGGTGGTGCTTCCGAGCACAAGGTCGAAGTTCTCAATTCTGCACGCGTCCTGCGCTTGCGCGACCGTCTGTTGCCATTGGTGGATCTGTCAGAAGTCTTGGGCGTGCCACCGCTCGATCCGATTGCTTACGAGACGAGCTCTGCCTTTGTTGTCGTGATGCAGCATTCGGGTCAATTGTTTGGCGTCGTCGTCGATGAAGTATTCGACACCGAAGAAATTGTGGTGAAGCCGCTGTCCAAGGCTTTGGGCGATGTAGGCACCTTCTCGGGCGCAACTATTTTGGGCGATGGCTCTGTTATCATGATCATCGACCCAGGCGCTGTGTATCGCCGCGTCGGCCAAGCTGAAGAAGTTGTTGAAGAAGTTGTTGAAGCCGTTCAGAAAAAGCGCGGCCAGCGCCCAGAAACCACCTCAATGATCGTCTTCCAAGCTGGGGGCGAACAGCCCAAGGCCGTGCCACTATCCTTGGTGACGCGCTTGGAAGAATTGGATGCAACCACCTTCGAACAAGGCGATGGCCGCACACTCGTGCAATATCGCGGTGAGCTGATGCCAATCGTGGCGGCAGACCCCTATGCCCCGATCGCCACCACCGGCGTCCAACCCGTTTTGGTCTTTACCTATAATGGCTTGGCAGCAGGCATGGCTGTCGACAAGATTGTCGACATCGTCGATGAGCCACTCGACATTGAGATGGCCGCAGACCGTGCAGGACTTCTGGGCGTGGCTGTTCTTAAAGGCAAAGCCACCGAAGTTCTCGATGTCAGCCATTATCTGAGCCTTGCTCTAACCAATTGGGACGATCCAGGCGTCAATAAGCCCGCCAAGCATATTGTTTTGGTAGAGCGCAATCCGTTCTTCCGTAACCTGTTGTCGCCGCTTCTGCGTTCGGCAGGCTACGAAGTTGAGGCGGTGGATACAGTTTCAGCCGCTCTGGTCTGCGCTGAATATCGCAAGCCTTCCGCCGTATTGACCGACATTGACGTTGATGTTGCCTCCGCGCGGCGCCTGTTAAGCGATGATCGCTTGGCCGGCACCAGCATCGTGGCGCTATCTGGCTCCCCCGATGCCGATGCGACAGGCTTTGCCTCGCTGGTGCGCAAGTCCGATCGCGATAGCCTGATTGCTGCTGTCGAAAACGCCGCTAAATTGGAGATTGCCGCATGACCGCCCTCGCAACGCGCCAAGAAAGCGAATTGGCCTTAGCCAAAGCTGGGACCAAGGAATTTGTGACCGTCCATGTCGCCGACCAATTGTTTGGTGTGGAGGTCATCGCCATCCAAGATGTGTTCTCGCTCAAAGGCTTAACGCCGGTCCCAGGCGCTCGACCTGAAATTGCAGGGGTTTTGAACCTACGCGGACGCATCGTTACCGCGATTGACGCACGTTGTCGTTTGGGTCTGCCGACCCGCCCGCAAGGTTTTGCTGGCATGATGGCAGTGGGCGTTGAATATCAAGGCGAAGCTTACGGGATCCTCGTGGATACAGTCGGCGAAGTTCTGCGTCTCTCTGACTCTGAATTTGAGCCCAACCCTGTGAATTTAAACCCGAATTGGAAGGATGTCAGCCAAGGCGTGTATCGCTTGGAAGGCCGCCTTTTGATGACTTTGAACATTGACCAACTCCTTTGCGTCGCCACTGCCTGAAACAGGAAATAAGATCATGAAGACCTGCCTTGTTGTCGATGATAGCCGCGTAATCCGCAAAGTTGCGCGCCGTATTTTAGAAGATTTGTCGTTCCGCGTTGAAGAAGCCGGAGACGGATCAGAAGCTTTGTCCTTCTGCCGCAGCTCCATGCCAGACGCGATCTTGCTCGACTGGAACATGCCCGTGATGAATGGCATCGACTTCCTGCGCCATCTGCGCGCCGATCCAGGTGGTGACCGACCAGTTGTGGTGTTCTGCACCACCGAGAACGACATCACCGCTATCGCCCAAGCCATTGAATCTGGGGCGAATGAGTACATTATGAAGCCATTCGACAGCGAGATTGTGCAATCCAAATTTGCTGAAGTTGGTTTGGTATCGCCCGTATGAGTCTGTCCCCCGCCCACCCCCTAACTGGCCAAGCGCCCGCGCGTAAAATCCGCGTGCTGGTTGTCGACGACTCCGCGGTTATTCGTGGTCTCGTAACGCGCTGGCTTTCCGGGGAAGCTGATATTGAAGTTGTTGGTGCCGCCGTTAACGGCAAGGATGGCGTCGATCACGCCGAGAAACTCAAGCCAGACCTGATCATTCTCGACATCGAGATGCCGGTGATGGATGGGGTTACGGCACTTCCTGCGATCCGCAAGGTCGCGCCGAATGCGCGCGTGATTATGGCATCGACGCTGACCCAGCGTGGGGCAGAAGTGACGATCAAAGCCCTGGCGGCTGGGGCTTCTGACTATATTCCAAAGCCCGATGCGAGCCAATTGGCGGGTGCCGCCGACTATAAGCGCGAGCTCTTGGCTAAGGTCCGGAGTTTGGGTGCGCGGGCTGTTTCCGCGTCCAACTTAAGCCAAACCTATAGCTCAGCAGCATCTGGTTCGTCTGTTGTCCGCGCAGCTGCGACCGCAGGCCCAACGCTGCGTGCTGTAACGCAAAAAGTTATCCCTGAAGCCATTTTCATCGGCT
>CALRLV020000356.1:0-3109 GCA_943368895.1 Ferrovibrio terrae | reverse complement strand
AAGGTGCCAATCCCGTGGCTGAGCCCCCATAAAAGGTGAGCGCCCTCGATTGGGCTTGGGCTTGAAAGTCTTTGCTCGTCCAAGAAGCGCGCCATTAAGTCCAGCAAAGTCGCTGCTGGGGCAGACGCCGCCCGATGCAAGGCGGGATATCGTTGGTGGTCGGAAAACTCCGGGCTGCGCATCAGAAGATACAGATTTGGGTTGTCCAAGATGAAGCGCACATAATTCGCCCCACCGGCGGCGAGCGCTTCGCGCAGACTTGGTTGGATTGCTTGAATGTCCTGCTTACGGGTTTGCAGCCGTAGAAAACCCTCGGTAGCGACCGCAGCGAGAAGTTCTGCCCGATCGGCAAAATGGTGATAGGGGGCCATAGAGCTCACCCCCACAGCCCGTGCCAGAGCGCGCAATGAAAGTCCGTCTGGGCCGTCCTGCTCCAACATCGTGAGCGCGGCTTGAATCAGCGCATTTCGCAGCTCTCCATGGTGATAGGACTTTTTATCCACGAAACTCTCCTTGACGCCCCTTAGCAATTTATCTATGCGTTGCAAACTTTACATCATAAGGATTAAGACATGCTGATCATTATGACGGGCGGAACACGGGGTTTGGGGCGGGTTGCGGCGCAAAGGCTCAGTTTATCGGGCACCAAAATCATGGGCGCGCGCAATTTGTCTGAAGTCCCGGAAGGATGGCTTGGGCAAAGCCTCGACCTCAGTCGCCTGGACAGTGTCCGCGCCTTTGTGGCTGAGCTACCCGAAGAGCCTATCTCGCACCTTATTCTCAACGCAGGTGGGCAGACGCCGTCAGCGAGTGGTCGCACGCAGGACGGGTTTGAAATCACGTTTGCGACCAATCATTTGGCTCATTATCTGATGCTGCGCCTCCTCTTGCCTAGGCTGGCAAAGGGTGCCCGCATTGTCATCACCTCGAGTGGTACGCATGACCCACGCGAGAGGACAGGCGTGCCCCCTCCCCGCCACGCTGATGCGTATCGCCTCGCCTATCCCGAGCGGGAGACGAGAGCCGAAGAGTCGGACCTGATTGCGGGGATGCGGGCTTATTCATCCTCGAAACTTTGCAATGTCATGACCGCCCGTTTTCTGGCCCAGACCCCTGAAGCGTCAAGCCTAGGCTGGCAGGTGTTTGCCTATGATCCCGGCGCGACACCGGGCACTGGTCTCGTGCGGCATCATTCTTGGCTGGTCAAAAATCTGATCTGGCCCATCCTGCCCTTGGTGGTCCCATTCTCCTCGGCCTTCAATACAATGAAGGCCGCAGGGCAAGGGCTCGCCGAACTCGCTACAACGGCTAGAGCCCCAGAAGCCAAGGTCTATGCAAGTTTGCGTCGCGCGAAACTGACGTGGCCAGACCCGTCCAAAATCGCCCAAGATGACGCCGCATGCGCCAAGCTATGGCAGGATAGCGAGCACTTGGTGGGCATTTAGAGCGCCGCCTCGTAGGGTGCATTCCGAATGGAATGCACCGTTTAAGCACATGATATTTTGTTGTTTTCACTCAGAACGGCTTCAAGGCAAGCGCAGTGCGGCATGGAAGCGTTCCAAGTGCTTTGGCGGAGGCGAAGCGAAAACAACCTCCACAAGGTCCCATAATCAAAACGTTGTCATCCCGGACGGCGAAGCCGAGCCGGGACCTTGATCCGCAAACCCACTGAGGTCCCCGCTCTGCGCTGCCGCTTCGGCGGGGAAGACAAGCTGGGTGCATCCTCCGCCAAGCCGCCTCAAGCCCTCAGCAAAATCCGGCAGATCGATTCAAGGCCTGCTTGGTCTTCTTCATCAAAGGCGGCGAGCTCGGTGGAATCCACGTCTAACACGGCGGCCAAGGCACCCGATGCATCATAGACGGGCACGACGATCTCGCTATTAGAGCGGCTGTCACACGCGATATGGCCCGGAAAGGCGTGGACGTCTTTGACCAATTGGGTTTGGCCAGAGGCGGCTGCCGCGCCACAGACGCCGCGGCCAAACGGAATGCGCAAGCAGCCGAGTGTGCCTTGATAGGGCCCCACTACCAGCTCAGTCGGCTTCAAGGGATCGACCACGTAAAAGCCCGTCCAGAAAAAGCGGGGGCCAAAGGCCTGCACCAAGAGGCTGACGGCGGTGGCATAGCGGGCCGTGTGGCTGGTCTCGCCTGCCACGACAGAGGCGATCATCGCCTCCACCTCGCGGTAGCGGGCAGGCTTTTCGAGGGGCAAATCGTCGGGGGAAAAAGTTTCGGCCATAACGGCTATCTATGGCCTGCCCGCCCCGATTGCCAGTGGCGCGCGGGAAAAGTCTCAGTCTTTGAAACGGTAGAGATAACCCGTTACCTGACACAAAGTCTCAAAGCCGAGGGCGCGTAAGATGGGCTCACTGGTCGGCAAGGCTTCTGAAAACACCCATTTACAGCCCATCTTTGCCGCCGCCTGCACCCGGGCCTGCACCACAGGCCGATAAAAGCCGCGACGGCGGAAGTCGGGATGGCTTGCCCCGCCATAGAGGCCACCAAAGTCACTGCCCTGTGTCCGCGTCAGCCTGCCCATCGAAACGGGTTGGCCGTCAAAGAGGCCCAGCCAAAAGGGTTCCCCCCCCAAGGCACGGGCGAGAAGCTCTTCAGGTGTCTTATCCCAATTATTTCCAAAGGCTTGCAGCGCCAAGTTAAAACAATGCGCAGCCTCTTCCAAGGTTTGGATTCGCGCGATTTCTAGGCCGGGCACTGGAGCCGCTGGGCCTAAATCGGAGGCGCGCACCAAAATCGCCTCAGTCGGCTGGCGCTCAAACCCTGCCGCCTCTAGCGCTGCCGCGAGGCCCGTTGGTTCATCATGCGAATAAAGCTTCCATTCGAGGTCTTCGGCACCTGCCGCCCGCGCCACGGCCAGTTCTGCCGCAATCGTCTCTTCATAGGCGGGTGGCGCAACATCTTGCCAGATGATCTGGCCATGATCGCGTGTCACGCGCTGTGTCTGAGCCCAGTTGGACGGCAGAGTAGCCCCCGGTGGCTTGCGACGCTGACCAAGGTCAAAGGTGGAAAGCAATTGGGCTATAGGCATTATTTTAAGGCTGCCAATCTTCCAAACTGGGTCGCTAAAACGCCATCCACGGGTCCAGCCAAG
>CALRLV020000355.1:0-3120 GCA_943368895.1 Ferrovibrio terrae | reverse complement strand
CGCTGACCGCAGGCGTTGCCCGCGCCATGCGCTCTGCAATCGGCAACTCCGTCGCGCAGCCAACAAGCAGCAGACTTAAGCAAGCCGGCACGAGGACGAAGTTGGCAGCGCGAAACATTTTCCCTCCACTAGGTAAGACCTAGAGGGCGGATAGCCGAGTTTTGTTCCAACCTTATGACGGATAGGCTTAGGATGCAGTCACAGGCTTCAAACTTGCGTGAAAGCGTTTCCAGTTCTCAACATAATGGAGGGCAGAGCCTGTAAGGAACTGGGCTTGTTCAGGCCCTACTTCGCGAATCACTTTGCCCGGTGCTCCCATGACGAGCGAATTGTCGGGAATCACTTTGCCTTCGGGGATGAGCGCTTTGGCTCCAATGATACAATTTTTGCCAATCACTGCCCGATTTAGCACCACGGCCCCAATGCCGATCAAGCTATTGTCGCCAATCTCGCACCCATGGAGCATGGCCAAATGGCCGACCGTGACGTTCTTGCCGATGGTGAGTGGGATGCCAAGGTCAGTATGGAGGATGGCCCCATCCTGGATGTTAGAGTTCTCGCCAATCGTGATCGGGTCATTGTCCCCGCGCAAAACCGCATTAAACCAGACGCTTGCATTGTGGTGTAGGATGCAGTTGCCAATGACGGTCGCATTGGGGGCGATCCAGTAATCGCCAGGCGCAGGCAGTGTCGGGCTCGCATCGCCCAAAGAATAGGCACCCTGAATGAAGCTCATGGAAAAATTCCCCTCGATAAGAATTTGTGACGTTAACAACTCATTTACTCTGCTAGGATGACATCGCAACAGAGATTCGCGGCGAGGTCGAAGAGGTCTTCGGTACTCACGTGATTAGGGGGCTTAGTGATCGCACGAGCGACCATTTTTGATCCAGACCCTGCCGGCCCACGGGTTGGCTCTCCAAGCGTCTTGTTGAAAATCAACAATTCTATGCGCGCCGCAGCCCCAAGGTCTGCGGCGTTTTTTGTTTCCACGAAGCAAGTCCTGAAGGAGCATGTCTATGGCTAAACGCCCAGCAGTCCGTCGCACCCGTGATCAAGCAGAGCAGTCGCGTCAATCGCACAGCTTGGGGAGCTCGAAACATGGCTCCTATACACAGGAAGAATCGAATGTACGGGCGCTGTTTGGCTGGAACCCAACGGCACAGGATGACGGGTTGGACCGCGATCAGAGCTTCTTGAAAAAGGTCAAACCCCGCACGGCGGGTCAAGAAAGATTGTTGGACGCGATTGATACAAATCCGCTGGTGGTAGCGATTGGTCCGGCCGGTACGGGCAAAACCTATCTCGCCATCTCAAAGGCTGTTGAGGCGCTGGAAGCAGGTCGCGTTTCCCGCATCGTCTTGTCGAGACCCGCAGTAGAAGCAGGCGAATCGATCGGCTTCTTGCCCGGTCATATGGAAGAAAAGCTTGCACCCTATCTGCGGCCACTCATGGATGCACTGTCTGACCGCTTAAGCCCAAAGCGCTTGAAGACCATGATGGTGGAAGGTCTGATTGAAATTGCCCCCATTGGCTTCATGCGCGGCAGAACTCTCAACAATGCCTTTGTCGTGATTGATGAGGCCCAGAATTGCACCTATGGCCAGCTTAAAATGCTACTCACCCGCTTAGGCTGGCATTCGACCATGGTCGTGACGGGCGACCCGGCTCAGACGGATCTTTTGCCAGAACTCTCGGGCCTTGGCCAAATTGCTGATGCGCTGGATCGGCTGGACGATGTGGCCGTGGTTCGATTGGCCGATGTCGACATCGTACGCCACCCCTTGGTCGCCAGCATGTTGAGTGTGCTCTAAAAGGTTTGAAAAAAGCCCGCCACAGAGCTTCTGTGGCGGGCTAAATCTTGTCTCGCGAAAGGGCGATTAGTCTTCCAGATCAATATCCAGAATGGCCATTTCGAAGATGTAGGAGGTCTCTCCTTCATCTTCGTCGATATAGACGGTGCCCAGGAATTCAGGACCCAAATATACTTCCATCGAATCCTTCACCCCGGCACGTGGCTTCAAGATCACGTCCTTCGTGCGGAAGACCCGGTTCATATGCGCTTCAACGCGCTTCCACTCAGGATTTGCCATCATTTCTCTCCAAGAATTTGACCACGGGTTTAGGGGGAAGTGACCCAACAAGAAAGAGGGCTAAACCCGCAATTGGCCGTCGAGTACAGTCACGGCCGTCCCGCGCAAGAGCACCCGGTCAGCGCTTACTTCGCAGGTTAAAGCCCCGCCGCGACCCGGATAGGCTTGGAAATAAGCGATGCGCGACTTGCCCAACTTGTTGGAGAACAAAGGTGCGATGATACAATGGGCAGAGCCGGTCACCGGGTCTTCGGCGATGCCAGAACCTGGGGCAAAGAAGCGGCTAACCACTTCATAGTCCGCGCCGGAATCAGCAAAGGTAGAGACCATTAGATTGCCCCGATTGCGCTCTAACTGCTCGGTGCAAATCCGTTCAATCTCAGCATGGTTTGGCTTGAGCGCTCGCAAGACGGCCTCACTTTTTACGATCGCAACGGCATAATTGCCCAGCCAAGTTTCAATCACTTCTGCGCCCAACGCATCTGCCAAACCAGCCGGAGTCTCTATCTGGACTGGTGGATTGGCGGGGAAGTTCAGTTCTAGCTGGCCATCGTCCAGCGTCCGCACCGTCAATGGTCCGCTCATGGTGTCAAAGGTGAGGATTGAGGCTTGAACGCCCATTTCGTTTAGCAAAACATGGGCCGATGCTAGGGTCGCATGGCCGCACAAAGGAATTTCAAGCGCCGGGGTAAACCAGCGCAGGCCAAAGCGGGCAGGGTCGTCGGTCTTTAGGAGATAAGCAGTCTCGGCCTGATTATTCTCCATGGCTAATGTCTGCATCCAAGCGGCATCGGGCCACACATCAAACGGCTCCACCACACAGGCGGGGTTGCCAGTGAAGGGCCTTGAGGCAAAGGCATCGACGAGAAATTGGCGCATATCAGGCTTCCTTGAATTGAACTTCCGGCCAGCGGGCTTGAATGCCGGCCACTTTGGCTTTGGTGTTGCCTGTGGCCCCGCGCTTTGGATTTGGGCGCAAGGTCATGGCGAACATGTCTTCAAGTCCGAACGGTGCCGCGAGGCTAAT
>CALRLV020000354.1:0-3122 GCA_943368895.1 Ferrovibrio terrae | reverse complement strand
TGGAAAACGGCCAAACATTTTGGTAACTGCACGGCGAACCAATGGCATCCTCGTCGCCCCGCCAACCAACACAATTTCACTTAGATCAGCAGTCGCTAAACCCGCGTCGCGCATGGATCGCAATGCTGGGTCTCGCAGGCGAGCAATCAAGCCCGCGCTGGCTTCCTCAAAATCATCACTGTCGATCGTAACCGACAGCTCCTTGTCTTGCCAGACTAAGGAAAATGGCGCGCTACTTTGCGTCGTTAAGCTACGGCGGGTCCGCTCAGCCGCTTCCCGCATCTTTTGGAAAAGAACACCATTTTCTTGTATTTCGTCCTTTAGCTCATTGCCGAGTTTAGCTCGCGCCATTTCAATCAAAACGGAATTGAAGTCTTCCCCACCCAGCCGATTGTCGCCACTAGAGGCACGCACTTCAATAATGCCTTCAAAGATTTCTAGAATAGAAATATCAAAAGTTCCGCCGCCAAGGTCAAATACGAGGAACTTTGTCTCTAGTTCTTTTTGATCTAGGCCGTAAGCGAGGGCAGCGGCGGTAGGCTCATTGATCAAACGTTCGACTTTTAACCCTGCCATTTCACCGGCATTGCGAGTTGCTGTCCTTTGCTTATTATTGAAGTAGGCGGGTACAGTAATGACAGCTTCTGTGATTGGGTGTCCAAGAAAAGCCTCTGCATCTCTTTTTAAGCTCATTAGCATAAACGCCGATAATTCTTCAGCTCGATAGGACTTTGGACCCAGCTTGATTTGGCGATTTGTTCCCATGTAGCGTTTGAAAGCGGTTATTGTCTGGTGTGCATGCGTGGATTGACGTTCTCGGGCCGCCAAGCCCGTCAAAACCCGTCCCTCGTCATCGATGCTAACGGCAGAAGGCGTCAATACTTGGTTGAGACTATTGGGGATCATGATGGTCGCGCCATCTTTAAAAATCGAACACGCACAATTTGTTGTACCTAAGTCAATTCCAACTATCAAAACCGCCCCCAATTAACCGCTTCAAACAGCAAATGTGGCGAAGCTATCAGAGCTTTTAACAAATACAAGTTGTATCCCGACAGCACTTGTGGCGCAGTATTGGGCTTGTGAGCAAGGATAGTTTTGGTCTCATGATTGTGTTGCGCGAACGACGATAAGGGCAAGTCACAGCCGCCACTAGGGGCTAAAAAGGTCTAAATCGCGATGCGAGAAAACCTCGTTTCGAGATCATGTTGATCTAGAACTCAAAAGTGACAAGCTTGCGTGTGCAAACGGCTCAGGCCAATTGGGGTGGAAGGAATTGACGTGGCCATGAGGTTTCTGACCTTGGAGTGGGCCTTATCTGACAATGGCTCGTCAGATGATAGGTTGCAGGACTACCACAAACATCTGGCAGGCATCGATTGGTCACGATATCCGGACGCGGAAAAGCTGATAACCGGCTTGGATTTGCGCGGTGCAAAACTTTCTCGGATGGATTCAGGCCCAAATCTAATGCTCGAGCTCAGTCCTTTGGGTGCCAGCCAAACGAGCCTTCAAATCCACTACACAGGCTTCCGCTATTCCTGTGATCCATCACAAATAGGCAAAACCGTTTGGTATGATGAGGTGCGCCAAGAAGCACATAACCTATGTCATGCCTTCTTGTTTACCGATCGCAGTGAGATCGGGATACAGTTTGAAACGCTCAAGATTGTAGCGGCGTAGACAGGTGCTTTGCGTGCGACGGGGGCGGTTAGACGCCCCCCCGCGCTTGACAATCGCCCGCATCGCCCATCCAATTCCGGCCTAACCCAAGCCAAACCGAAAGACGCGTGCATATGGATGAGCGGACACACCACATGCTGACGTCTCCGGCAGCACCCTTGCTGGTCAGAATGGCGACACCAAACGCACTTGCTTTTGCCATTCAGTCTTCGGTTAGCTTGGCTGAAGTTTGGATCATTGGACAACTGGGAACCGCTGCGCTGGCCAGTATCGCGCTGGCATTCCCGCTCTTGATGCTGATCCAAACCATGTCGGGCGGGGCTGCTGGTGGGGCGGTTACCTCCGCCATTGCGCGCGCGTTGGGTGCGGGTGACCGCGAGCGCGCGCAACAACTGATCTGGCATGCCCTAGCGGTTTCCGCGTTGGGGGCTGGGGTCTTCTTAGTCCTCTTTTCATTGGGTGGCCGTTCCCTGATCGCCTTTTTGGGAGGACGTGGCGAGATTCTGGAACAAGCAGTAGCCTATTGCACCGTGATTTTCTGGGGTGGGCTATTCCTTTGGTTGGTCAGTGTGGTGGGTGCAGTGTTTCGCGGCATGGGCGACATGAAATTGCCGGCTGTCCTGATGGTTGCCAGCGCGTTTCTACAAGTGCCACTGACGGCTGTTTTGGTGCTGGGCCTGTTTGGTTTGCCGCAATTGGGGATTGTTGGAGCAGCTTTTTCAGCCGTGATCAGTGGCTTTGTGGTCAGCGTCATCATGCTGGTGGTGCTAGCGCGCGACGGCCGCGTCATACGTCTGGACCGCCACTATCTCTCTTTCTCCAAAGGCCTGTTTCGCGACATTTTCAAAGTCGCTTTGCCCGCTTCCATGTCGCCCATCTTCACCATTTTTATCATTTTGAGCCTTACCGCCATGGTGGCGACCTTTGGCGAAGCCGCGCTTGCAGGCTATGGTATTGGATCCCGGATTGAGTTTCTTCTGATCCCGCTCGTCTTCGGGATAGGTGCGGCCATGACCTCGCTCGTGGGGCTCAGCATCGGGTCGGGCAATGTGGATCGGGCCGAGCATATTGGCTGGATCGGCAGTGCGTTCGCTGCTGGCCTGACTGGGGTGGTGGGGCTGGTTTTGGCACTGTTTCCGTCGGCCTGGATTTATGCCTTCACCAAAGACCAAGTGACTTTCGAGGCCGCCCGCAGCTATATTCAGATCGTCGGGCCCTTCTTTGCTTTCCAAGGCTTAGGACTGTCGCTTTACTTCGCCAGCCAAGGGGCAGGGGCCATGCGGTGGCCTGTTATCGCGATCTTCGCCCGCGTCGTGCTGGCAGTTGGCGGCGGATGGTTGCTGGCCTTCGGATTAGACCTTGGGCTAACAGGCGTTTTCATCGGGGCCGCCGCCGCCATGGCGACTTTCGGCTTGATCATCGCCATTTCATTGAAACTG
>CALRLV020000353.1:0-3134 GCA_943368895.1 Ferrovibrio terrae | reverse complement strand
ATCTTGACGATCTCTTCGGCGGCTGCGCCATCCAATTTGCGGTTACAGGCCACAATGCCGCCGAAAGCTGAGACGGGGTCGCAAGCCAAAGCGCGCAGATAAGCCTCAGTTAGGGAGGAGCCGATCGCTACGCCGCATGGGTTGGCATGCTTGATGATGGCAATAGCTGCCGCTTCATTGGCGTCAAACTCACCGACCAATTCATAGGCGGCATCGGTGTCATTGAGATTATTGTAAGACAATTCCTTGCCCTGAAGCTGGCGCGCGGTAGACACGCCAGGCCGTTTCTCGGTCGTCGCATAAAAGGCAGCAATCTGGTGGGGGTTCTCGCCATAACGCAGGCTTTGAACCTTGGGGCCGCCAAAGGCGCGCCAATCGGGGGAGGCTTCGCCCACTTGGTCGGCATACCAGCCTGATATCGCGGCATCATAGGCCGCTGTACGGGCATAGGCTTTGGCGGCCAATTGCTTCCGTGTAAGTTCTTGCGTGCCACCATGGGAGGTCATGTCGGCCAAGACTTTTTGCACATCGCCTAGGTCGGTTGCCACCGCACACCAGTCGAAATTCTTTGCCCCGGCGCGGATCATAGCAGGCCCGCCAATATCGATATTCTCAACGCATGTTTCAAAGTCTGCGCCCGATGCCAAAGTCGCCTCAAATGGGTAGAGGTTGACCCACAACAGATCGATGCCTTCGATGTCATGTTGGGTCATCGCCGCCTCATGCTCGGCCACATGGCGCAGGGCGAGCAAGCCGCCATGCACGGCGGGGTGCAAGGTCTTCACCCGGCCATCCATCATTTCGGGAAAGCCTGTCACATCGGCCACATCGATCACGGCCAAGCCAGCCGCGGCCAAAGCCTTGCTGGTGCCCCCGGTAGAAACCAGAACCACCCCTTGATCGGCCAATTGCCGTGCCGTTTCAATCAGCCCCGTTTTATCTGAAACCGAGATAAGGGCCCGGCGGACGGGACGGATCGTGGACATGGCTAAGGCTCCGGCGGGTGGTGATCACAAATTGGGTGCGCCCGCTTATAGGCTGCGAATCGGTGCGTGGCGACAGGGCGGACTCAGCCCTTGGCAATCGCGGGTTTGGTGGCCTTTTTGACGGGCTTCTTTGCGGCGGGTTTGGCTTTTTTAGGGGCATCCGCTGGGTTTGGCGTTTTGGTTTTGAATTTGCAGATATCGGCAATGCCACAGCGCCAGCAGGCTGGCTTTCGGGCATCACAAACATAACGGCCATGTAGGATCAGCCAATGATGTGCACCTTTCTTGTAGGTGTCCGGCGTCACCCGTTCCAGCACGGCTTCGACTTGATCCGGGTTTTTGCCGGGCGCGAGGCCAGTCCGGTTTGAGACCCGGAAGATATGGGTGTCGACTGCAATGGTGGGTTCACCAAAGGCTTCATTGAGAACCACATTGGCGGTCTTGCGACCCACGCCTGGCAATTCGGTTAGGGCCTCCCGGTTTCGAGGCACCTCACCACCATATTTCTCCAGCAACAATTCTGACAAGGCAATGACGTTCTTTGCCTTGTTGCGCCACAGGCCAATCGTCTTGATGTAATCAGCAACGCCTTCTTCGCCCAGCGCTACCATTTTCTCGGGCGTATCTGCCACCGCAAATAGGCGCTTGGTTGCTTTGTTGACGCCGACGTCGGTTGCTTGTGCTGAGAGCGCTACAGCTACCACCAATGTATAGGGATCGGTGTAATCCAGCTCGGTTCGCGGATCGGGTCGCTCTGCTGCCAATTGCGCATAAAGGGCCGCAATCTCAGCGGCTTTCAGTTTGGACTTTGTGACTTTTGCTTTCGTGGCCATGGTCCCGCCATAGCCAATTGCGACGAGCCCGGCTAGCCCTTTCAAAAAGCCCGCGACCTTCTACATTCACCAACTGTGCTTTCGTAGAGTTTGCGCTAGCTTAGGCAGTATGAGCATGTCGATCATCGCCCTTCCTGACGCCCCTGAGTTTGATCAGCGCGACGCCATTTATATGGACGCTGTGCTGCGGCCGAACCGATCTCTATCCAACCAAGGCTTTCGCCTTGTTATGCTGTCGCTCGCAGCCATGAGTTTTTTCGCTGGCCTAGCCTTTCTTTCGATAGGCGCTTGGCCGGTCATCGGTTTTTTCGGATTGGATGTTGTTTTAGTGTATTTGGCGTTCAAGGTGAATTTCAAAGCCGGTGCGCGCGAATGCGAGACAGTGAAAGTGAGTGCTGCCCAAGTCGCCATCTCAAAGACGTGCCATCGCGGCAGAGTAGGGTGGTGGCGCGTTAGCCCCAGTTTTGCCCGCGTCATCGTGGACGAAGTCAATGAATATGAAACTCAAGTGACCTTGTCTGCCGGCGGGGCAAGCCTGCCCTTAGCCACCTGCCTCTCCCCGCATGAGCGTATTGAGTTTGCGGCCGCCCTCAAAGAAGCGCTAGAACAAGCGCGCAGCGAGCGCTACCCGACTGAAGTGACTGTTTGAAAGGTCTCAAGATGGAATATCTGCACACCATGATCCGCGTCGGCAATCTGGACGCCGCCTTGGATTTCTTCTGTGGCGGCTTAGGGCTGGTCGAGCTTCGCCGGACCGAGAATGAAAAAGGGCGCTTCACCTTGGTGTTTCTCGCCGCCCCGGTGGATGCCGAACGCTTCAAAGCGCAAGGCGAGACCCCGCAAAGCGGCCTGCCCGGTGGTCTGCCTATGGTGGAGCTGACCTATAATTGGGACGAGCATGCCTATGATGGTGGGCGCAATTTTGGCCATTTGGCCTATCGTGTCGATGACATCTATGCCTTATGTGCGCATTTGGCGGCGCGCGGCGTGACGATCAATCGCCCCCCGCGCGATGGGCATATGGCTTTCGTGCGTTCGCCAGATGGGATTTCAGTCGAGCTTTTGCAGCGCGTTGCCGCTTTGGCACCGCAAGAGCCTTGGACAAGTGCACCAAACATCGGCTCATGGTGAGCTCGTTGAACTAAACCCGTAAACCACAAACATAATGATACTTGGGGAGGCAGGCGCGATGCAGAAACGATTTTTAGCTTGGGTCTGGGTGGCTTTGGCTGGCCTCATGGCAGTTGCCTGTAGCCCGGATTTGCCGCGCGCGGTCGTTGAAGCGCGCTATACGTCGCCAACCTCGCAATTCATC
>CALRLV020000352.1:0-3139 GCA_943368895.1 Ferrovibrio terrae | reverse complement strand
TGAATAAACAACAGCTTGACCCGATTTGGCCACAGCGATGAACCGATCCACATCTGAACTGCGCAACTGGCTCGCGCCGCTCTCATGGGCTGTCAGCACAAAGACACCGTTTGCTAAGGGCCGGCCGTCGCGGCCTAAGATGCGCAAGCTGCCTTCCTTGAGGTTGGTCGTGCTTGCATCATAGAGGCCTGAATAGATGATCTTTGGCTTGGCGCTTGGCCCCGCTTCAATCTCCACCCATAGCCAGCCCATTTCCGTGTCGGCTGCGACACCGCGCGGGCGTGTGCCGACGCCCATTTCATTCAGACCAGAAATCGAAATCGCGGTGCAAGTCTTGATATTGCTGCAGCTCACGCTCCAATCACGATAATCCTTGGGCACGCTTTGCGCCTGTGCCGGAGTGATAAGTAGGCCTGCTAGGGCAAGAGAACGGAGAAGCGATTTGGCGACAGACAGGTTCATGAGCAGGGGCATATCAGCCATTGGCTTTGCGTCAATGGCCTTTTACGCGTTGGCATAAAGCCGCCCGTTAAAGCGGCGCAGCAACCGATTTAACCGGGCCAAAGCGGGCCACAAATGTGTGGCGTAACGCTTCGTCGACTTCTCCATAAGTAACTGGAAGACCCAGATCGACCAAGGAGGTCACGCCCAAGCCGCTTTCAGAAATGCCGCACGGTATGATTCCCTCAAAATGGGAGAGATCTGGCTCCACATTCAGGCTGATGCCGTGAAAGCTGACCCATTTTTTGACCCGCAGGCCAATGGCGGCAATCTTGTCCTCGTGACGGGCAAAGCCTGGATGGGTGCGGTCTACCCAAACGCCGACACGGCCACAGCGGACCTCGCCCTTCACGGAGAAATGTGAGAGCGCTTCAATGACCCAGTGTTCGACGGATTGCACAAAGGCACGCACATCACGCTTATGATGGCGGAGGTCGAGCATCAAATAAGCAATGCGCTGACCGGGGCCATGATAGGTATATTGCCCGCCACGCCCGCTTTTGAAGACGGGCAAGCTTGCGCTGGGCAGGAGGTCTGAGGGTTTCGCACTGGTGCCCGCGCTATAAAGCGGCGGATGCTCTAGCAGCCAGACCAATTGATTCGCCGTTCCAGCCGCAATTTCAGCCGCGCGACCCTCCATAAAGGCCACCGCGGCCTCATAATCGACCGGCTTTTCCGATACGGCCCATTCAATCACGCTATTTTCTCCAGAAATTGCAGTATCTTTACGCGCGTTAACCAAGTTCCAACACTCATGGGCTCAATCTAGTCCTGTGACAGATGATAGTGAACACCCCCCCTCGCAGATTGAGAAGGTCATGGTCGAAATTTCGGTCTTGGTCGGACGATCTTCCTTGCCCATGCACCAATTGCTTAGGATGGGTCGCGGCGCGGTTATTCCGCTCACGGCCTCGCCGAATGATCCCGTGTGGGTCTTGGTGAATAACCACCCTGTGGCCCGTGGCGATATCCAACTGGATGACGACAAGATTTCGGTTGAAATCACCGGCGAAGCCGATGTTTATGACTACATGGCAGGTCCATAACAGTTCTTCACTGTTTGGAACTGGCAAGATGCAGGCGATAGGGCTTCACAATGGCGGCGTGTTCTACTAAAAGCGCCGCTCTTTCCGGAACGTGCTCATGGCGGAACTGGTAGACGCGCTAGCTTGAGGTGCTAGTGGGGAGACCCGTGGAGGTTCGAGTCCTCTTGGGCACACCAACGGAAAGATGGCTTTTATGCCTGTATCTGCTACCAGCATGATGATACAGGCAAACAAACTTAGGGGCTTACGACATGACGGAAAGTGATAGTCATGGACGATCTACAAGCCCTGGGGGTCGACCCCACTAAAGCAGATCATGGTCCGGACCGCCTGATAACCGTTAAGGTAATTGGGGCTGCTGGCGATCATGACGGGCCTTTGTTGCGCCGTCTGTTGTTGCCGATGCACCCAGCAGACGTGGCAGAACTTCTCCAAAACGCCCCCAAAGAGACTGCGCGCACCATCTTTACCCTGATCGGCGAAGATCTCGACGCAGAAGTCTATGCGGAATTGGAAGATGAACTGCGCGAATTCGCGCTGGAGTTCATTCCCGCCAGCAAGCTTGCGCAGAAGCTAGACGACCTTGATACCGATGATGCGGCGGCCATTGTCGCAGAATTGGATGATGAAGATCGCGCCGAAGTCTTGGCGGCGGCCTCAGATGACGTGCGGGTTGCCGTTGAAGGCGCACTGTCGTTTGAAGAGGAAACCGCTGGTCGCTTAATGCAGCGCGAGTTTGTCGCCGCACCCCAACATTGGGATGTCGGGCAAACCATCGATTTCATGCGCAAGACCGGCGAAGATCTGCCTGATCTTTTCTTTGATATTTATGTCGTCAGTCCAGCGATGCAGCCGATCGGCGCGATCCCAGTCTCGAAGCTCATGCGGGCAAAGCGCACCATGCTGCTGCAAGACTTGATGGAAGCGCCCGAAATCATTGTCGATCCCGAGACCGACCAAGAAGTCGTCGCCCACGCCTTCCAAAAATACCATCTGATTTCTGCGCCTGTGGTTGATCGTAGTGGACGCCTGACCGGCATGATCACAGTCGACGATATCGTGCGGGTTATTCAAGACGAGAACGAAGAAGATTTGTTGGCGCTCGCCGGGGTGCGCGATGCGTCAACGGCGGACTCGGTCTGGTCCTCCGTTAAGTCACGCCTACCGTGGCTGGTCATTAATTTGGTAACAGCCTTGATCGCGTCGGTTCTGATCAGCAAGTTTCAAGCCTCGATTGAAAAGATTGTCGCCCTTGCTGTCATGATGCCAATGGTGGCCTCAATGGGCGGAAATGCCGGTACCCAAACCGTGGCTGTGGCTGTTCGGGCTTTAGCGGCGCGGGAACTGACGCCTGGCAATTCGGGGCGGATCATCCTGCGTGAGGTGATTACCGGCCTAGTCAATGGCGCCGTCTTTGCCATTCTCTTGTCGAGTGTGGCGCTATTCTGGTTCCAAAGTGTTCTATTGTCCGTCACAATCGCCTTGGCAATTCTGCTCAATCTGTCGGTTGCGGGCCTTGCAGGCATTCTAATCCCGCTGACCCTCAAGCGTTTGGGGCAAGACCCGGCTGTGTCATCTGGTGTGCTCGTCAC
>CALRLV020000351.1:0-3140 GCA_943368895.1 Ferrovibrio terrae | reverse complement strand
TGAAAAATTATCTCGTTGTCTAGCCTTAGTGGCCAAACAGCAACAGTTGCGGGCATCTTATGCCATAAAACATCATTTTTTCGGTCTTAGTGGCTTGTTTTAGTCAAATGAAGGGGGCCGGCACCGTGTGAAAAGCGAGCTCGTTTTGGTTAGCCATCGGAGGGTCGGGGCCGACCTCTGCTTGAATTATAGCGCCGCGAGGATTGCGGTGCCCATGTCGGTGCTCGATAAACTTCCGCCCAGATCAGCCGTGCGTGCCCCATTATTCAGAGCAGCCTCAACAGCACGGTATAATTGGTCCGCGAGGCCCACTTCGCCTAAAGACCAGCGCAGCGCCATTTCCAAGGAAAGGATCGCGGCGACCGGGTTCGCGAGACCTTTGCCCGCAATATCGGGTGCCGAGCCATGGATTGGCTCGTAAAGACCGGGTTTTCCAGCATCCCCAAGCGCCGCCGATGGCAAAAGGCCGATGGAGCCCGTGCAAGCAGCTGCCAAGTCAGACAGCACATCGCCAAACAGATTGTCTGTCAGCAGAACATCAAATTGTTGCGGGGCGCGCACCAATTGCATGGCCGCATTATCGGCATACATGTGTTCAAGCTGGACATCGCTATAGTCACTCGCATGTAAGGCAGTAACTTCCTGACGCCATAACAGGCCAGATTCCATCACATTTGACTTCTCAAGGCTTGTCACTTTGTTGGAACGCTTGCGTGCAAGCTCAAAGGCGACGCGGGCGACGCGGCGAATTTCGGCGCTGGTATAGACTTGGTTATCAAAGCCACGCTTGCTGCCGTCGGCCAAAGTCTCGATCCCACGCGGTGTGCCGAAATAGACCCCGCCGGTCAGTTCACGAACAAAGACAATATCCAGACCCTCGACCAAATGTCGCTTCAAGCCAGACGCATCGGCCAAGGCCGCAAAACACAAGGCAGGACGAAGATTGGCATAAACATCCATCTCCTTTCGAAGGCGCAGCAAGCCCATCTCAGGGCGCAAATCGCGGGCGACGGACGCCCATTTTGGTCCACCGACGGCCCCCATCAGGACCGCTTGGGCAGACTTAGCCGTTGCCACCACCGCATCGGTAATTGGAACGCCCTCTTCATCGAGGCTCGCCCCTCCAAACAGAGCTGTTTCAACATCAAGCTTGAGACCATGCCTAGACATTAATCGATCGAGCACACGCTCAACCTCAGTCATTACTTCGGGGCCAATACCATCACCGGGCAATAGAAGGAGTTTGTTTGTCATGCACCGCCCATAGCCACGAAATGCGTGCCTGTCACGGGCGAATGCAGAGGGATCGCTTAAGCGGCTTCGCGGTAGCCCGCTGGCACGGTGGGTTCGGCCGCACCAACGCCGATTTCTTCTGATTTCAGGGCTTCTTCACTCGCATAGGAGTCAAAGATCATGGCCTCAATCTCTTCAGTCGGGGCAACGAACACCGCCAACGGCCCAATAGCCGCGGCCAAGGCGCTCAAAAAGCCTGGATCGAAGAATTGATCGAGCACGAAATCTGCCTCTCGCTGATACCATTAACGAACTGGTAACAGAAGTTAAGCAGATATGAATCAATTTGAAAAGCATTTAATCTAATTTTTTTAGGCACTTCAGCCCAACCAAGGTGTCATTAACTTTCTTTTGTGTTCATGCTCCGAGATTTGGTCCTGCTGCATCAGACTCTGCCCGATCTCGTCTAGACCCTCCAGTAACGACTTTTTTCGGCCCGGATCGATCTCAAAGTGGTAAATTTTACCATCAGGGCCAGTTAGGGTCTGGGCGGCAAGATCAATTTCAAAGCGCGCATTTTGCCCATTGGCTTGGTTCATCAAGGCATCGACGTGTGCCGCATCTAAGACAAGCGGCAGCACGCCATTCTTGAAGCAATTATTGAAGAAAATATCCGCAAAGGAAGCTGAGATCACGCATTCGATACCATAATCTAACAGGGCCCAAGGTGCATGCTCACGCGAAGAACCGCAGCCAAAGTTAGGCCCAGCAATCAGGATTTTTGCCCCATCATAGGCTGGCTTGTTCAATACGAAGTCTGGATTTGGTGATCCATCGGACAAAAAGCGCATGTCAAAGAAGAGACCGCGCGACAGGCCCGTGCGCTCAACCGTCGACAAGAACTGCTTTGGAATGATCTGATCGGTATCAATATTGGCTACGGGCAAGGGCGCTGCATGGGCGGCCAGTTTTGTGAACTTCTTCATGGGATTTGTCCTGTCTAGAAATGCGGCGATCGCGCTTTAAGGCTCATTGACGGTGACGCTAAACGAACCGCCAGACTTTTCGATCGTGACCTTCTCTTTATCTTGCGACTTGATCTCTAATGTACCTTCGCCGTCCGAATCGAACTGCCCGGTGAAAACAGCACCTTCCTTGTCGGTACAGCTCACCTCTTCCAAGGCACTCAGAGTAGCCTCTGAAGCCTTAGTCAAAACCGGGCTACAATTGAGGTTGCCATTGGCTTGCTCCTTTTGAAGCGCTTTAACGACAGTGCCGCGAAACTCGCCCAACACGCCGCCCATGATGGCTTTCAGCCAAGGGGCATCATTAAGCCTCAACGTCTTTACGGCATCTGGTGCTGCGTCTGCTTTGCCTTCTGTAGCACTTTCTTCCGCTGCCAGTTGCGCAGCGTCTTTGCTCGCCGCGGGCGGCGGTGGCGCTTGCATGGTGCGGGGGTTATCGACCGCTTCAAATGTTGGATTAATCTCGACTGGCTTGGGCCGAAGGGCTTGATAAGCCCCCAAACCAAAAATGGTGGCTCCGATGATTATCAGCGGCACAAAGATGCCGGGGCCGTTTTGCTTTGCCATTTCGACTAAACCTCAAATGCTGCCACGACGGGGACGTGGTCACTGGGCTTTTCCCATGCACGCGCGTCTTTGTGAATGGCAAAACTTTCCTTGACGAAACGGGGCGCAAAGTCCGCATTGGCCCAGATATGATCCAGCCTTCGGCCACGATCATTCTTCGTCCAGTCCGGGGAGCGATAGCTCCACCAAGAAAAGACTTTCTCCGGAGCCGGTCGGGCAACGCGGGCCAAATCGACTAGGCCGCCACGCGCCAAAATGCGGCCCATCGCATCGGTCTCGACCGGTGTATGACTGACAACATTCAGCAATTGCTTG
>CALRLV020000350.1:0-3163 GCA_943368895.1 Ferrovibrio terrae | reverse complement strand
GGCGTGGCTCGACAGCATTCAAAAGGCCCCCAATGGCTTTTTCCGAGCGGTGGGAAGTTCGACCCCAGCGACCGCATTCGCGCCGCCACGGCTGCTCGACCAACAACCGATTGAGGCCTGTGCCACGATTGATGCAGCATTGGCCGCCTATGCTGCCACCAAACAGAGTAAGTGGCTGATCATGGCGCAAACCGCCCATGCTTGGTTTTTTGGCGAAAATGATAATGGCTTGCCCTTGAGTGATCAGCGGGGCGGCTGTTTTGATGGCTTAACCGAGACAGGTGTGAACCGAAACCAAGGCGCTGAATCGATACTGGCGCTTCAAATGGCAAATTGTGCGATGGCACGTGTGACGAGTGTTGGGATTAGCCCGCCAGCGCATCCAATTGGGCTATCCATGTGATCCAACTCCTAGAGGGCACCCTTCTTCCCGATCCGTCTTTAGTTGTGATCCGGCCGTTTCACATCGCGCCGGAGCCACGCGACTTGCACCCAACCCAATTGGCACGCGCGCGGCGGATTTTCCATACGGTCGCAACTTTAGACCAAACGACTTGCTTGCGCACTTTGGAGCATGTGAATGCTGACTTTAAAGGACGCCATTGGGAAACGCGGGGCTTGTTCCTTGAGCGCAGTCTCAAGATTTGTGAGGCCATAGCCGGGGATTGTGACACCTTGAGCCCTGCTCATTTGGAGTTAATTGGGGCCTTCTTCTGCCTCGAATATGCCTATTGTGCCGCGGCCGTGACGAACCCGTCTATTGTCGCGCACCCAGATCAGACTGGCATGCGGCCTGGAGACTTGCGCTTTATCCTTTCGCTTCGCAACGTGGGGGAAGGGCACATTTCCTCGATTTCGTTTCGCGAGGGAATTCTAACCCAAGACAATAGCTTGCAGATCTGGCCACAAACCACCCCGACACTGGCGGCCAATTCCATCGGGCCCGATGCGGATGGTGTCGTTAAGGTGCAGCGACCGTCAACGGTCCCCATTTCAGCTGCCGTGATCTTTCCGGTGACAAATGCCCAGCGTAACGGTTTAGAAGACCTGCGCATGGTGCGGTTTGAGGACGAGGGGCAAGCTTCGGTTTTTCATGGCACCTACACAGCCTATTCTGGCCTTGAAGTGCGGTCAGAATTGATGACAACAACGGATTTCACCGATTTTAAGCTACAACCTATGACCGGTACGGCCGTCACCGGAAAAGGTATGGCCTTATTCCCGCGTCGCATTAATGGGGCCTATGCCATGCTTGGTCGCTATGATGGCGAGAGCCACTTCTTCATGCAATCCGACCAGCTTTTGCATTGGGATAAGGGCGAGGCAATTGCCGGTCCAAAATATCTCTGGGACCTAGTACAGACAGGCAATTGCGGTTCCCCCATTGAATTGGACGCAGGGTTTTTGGTGATAACACACGGGGTGGGCGCGATGCGCAAATATGCGATTGGCGCATTGTTGCTCGACAAAACTAATCCTCGGATCGTGTTGGGTCGTACGGCTGAACCAATCTTGGTTCCAAGTGATCGAGGCCGCAACGGCTATGTGCCCAACGTAGTCTATGCTTGCGGGGCGCTGCGCAATGGCAACAAAATCCTATTGCCATACGGCGTGTCGGATTCCTCGGTAGCTTTTGGCCTGATCGATATCCCGGAATTGCTGGAGCAGCTTCGCTAAAGTGCCACGGCGGGAACCCGAAGGCGGCTCAGGCGTTGCCTTGCAGACAGCTTTGACTGCCCGTCGATAAAGGATATTCCCATGACAATTTTCAATTTTCAAAAAGCCTATGCCATTCTCCCGCTCTTGGCACTGACCTTGGGCGCGTGCTCCACGACCACTATTGAAGCGCCAAAGCCACAAGCGGTCACGGTCGTGACAGCAGATCCCGTTGTGATGACTGTGCCTGCACCTGGTCCGGGCGATGTGGCGACGGTTGCTGCTGGCTATGGCCAGTTCAACACCTTGCTGGCAGCAGCCAATGCGGCTGGCCTCTATGACCGCCTGACCATGTCAGGCCCGATCACCGTGTTTGCACCGACGGATCAGGCCTTTGCCAATTTACCAGCTGGCACTTTGGAAAAATTGCTCAAGGTGGAAAATCGTGCCGCTTTGCGTCGTATCGTCTCCTACCATATCGTCAGTGGACGTGTGCCTTCGTCTGGCCTGATGGGCATCACCATGACCAGCCCAACCTTGGAAGGTCATTCTGTGGCCATTGACGGTCGCAATGGCGTTCGCGTCAATAATGCGACTGTGGTGCAAGCCGATATCCCAGCCAGCAATGGCCTGATCCACGCCATTGATACGGTCCTGATGCCAGCAGACTTGCCATACATCCGCTAAACCACACTGGCTTACCTCTGTGCCCTTTTAGGGGCACAGAGGCCGAGCCTTGGACTAGAATTGCTTCTTCAGGCTGAGCTTATAGCTGCGACCTTCGGGCTCTAAGAGCCCGCTCTGATAAGCGGTTGGAACAAGACCAGCCGAATTGGTGACCTTCCGTTCGCTATCGGTCAGATTGTTGATTTCAAAGCGGACTTGTGCGCCGTTCAAGAAGGGCACTGCCATATTGATCTGTGGCATTAAATCCGTGGATGCAAAGAGGGATAAGTCCAGCGTGGCTTGATCGTCAACGAACAAACGCTCTGCACCATATCCTGTCGCGATCTCTCCTTCGCCCTTCCAGACCGCAGCGAGACGCCCGCCAATACCCCGATAATTGATACCACCGTCGAGGGTCAGCTGATGTCTGCGCCCCATCTCTGTGTCGAGCGCGCCGCCATCCAGCAAATCAAGCTTCACGCCACTATTTTTGAGAATGAGGGTGTCATCCAGCGTGTAGGCATAATTTAGGCCGATATTCCAGCGGCCGCCGGGGATTTTGGCTGCTTGCATGAGTTGGTTGAAGTCTGGTGGCGCGCCTCCCGGCGGGGGCTTGAAGCCGGGCGGCGGCGTGATGCCGGGTGGCAGGCCGCCAGGCAAAGTGGTGGCATCTGGGTTCTCGTCCTGCGCCTTTTGAACCTTCGACACAATGTCGCGCAGAAATTGCGGAGCTTGGCCAAAATTGCGGCTGTAGGATAGGCCAAAGCTCACGGTCTCGGTTTGACGGTCGCCCAGATTGAGGGCGCGCGTGTCCTGCCCAATCAAAGTCCCGGCACTAGTG
>CALRLV020000349.1:0-3175 GCA_943368895.1 Ferrovibrio terrae | reverse complement strand
GTGAAGCGGAAGATTGAGCCCTCGCCAACACGACTTTCAACTTCAATATCTCCGCCCATCAACGCAACCAATTGCTTACAGATGGCAAGGCCAAGGCCTGTACCGCCAAACTTTCGATTGGTTGCGGTCTCGGCCTGGCTGAAGCGCTCAAACAGACGGCCTTGGACATCAGGTTCAATGCCAATGCCCGTATCCTTGATGGCAAAAGAAAGCGCGCGGCGGTTCTCACCCAAATCGTCTGCCGTGATTGTCACCAAGACGCTGCCACCTTGGGTAAACTTCACGGCGTTGGATACAAGATTATAGAGAACTTGCTTAATCCGCGTTGGATCGCCCAAGCACCAGATGTCCGCGCTCTGATCCACATTCACGGCAAAGCTGATACCCTTCTGGTGCGCCCGAAGGGTAAACATTGCCTCAGTTGAGCGCACAATCTCCATAACACTGAAGTCGAGCGATTCCAGAGCGAGCTTGCCTGCTTCAATCTTGGCGATGTCGAGTACGTCGTTCAAGAGTGCCAGCAAGGTGTCGCCGCTATCTTGAATCACAGCCAGCATGCGCAACTGCCGATCGTCCAAAGGCGTGCGTGATAAAGCGTCTGCCATGCCCAGCACACCATTCATGGGAGTACGAATTTCATGGCTCATCTGCGCCAAAAAGGCAGATTTGGCGTGGTCGGCGGCTTCTGCGGCGGTCTTGGCCATTTCCAGATCGCGCGTGCGCTCTTCAATGCGGGCTTCCAAGGTGCTGGCGTGTAGGGCCAAGGCATCGCGGGCTTCTACCAGATCTTGCGCTTGCCCCCGGAACAAGGTGGCGACACGGGCCCAGCACAGGCCTGCGCCGACCATACAAGTCAGGAGCGCGACGAGGCCACCACTCAACAGCAAGAAGGCTGCATCGATTTCGACTTTCAGGCTCGCAGCAATTTCGCGCCGCGCCTTTTCCAATTGCCGCGCCTTGCGTGTGCCAGCGAGGGCATAGGATTGCGATTGCAACAGCGCTTTTGCATCAGCCTGACGACCTGCAGCAGCCAAAAGCACAGCCGAATCCTCAATCGCGCCCATTTCACGGGTTGCGTTATAGATCGTTGCAAAGGCGCTCTTTTTGGTCGATTTTGGAGCCAGTTGAATGGCTTTTTCGATCAAGGCTTCGCGCGGCTCATTCAGTGCTACAAAGCGTTCACGATCTTCAGGCCGGCCCATTTGTGCAAAGTCGTCGGCGGCCTCAGTAACGCGCTGATCGACCCATGTAGCCTCACTCCACGTGCGCTCAAACTTCGCCAAACGCTCTGCTTGCGACGATAAATTTCGGACGGCCGACAAAGCAATCGCCGCACCAACCAAAGTCCCCAAGACCGAAAGAATGAGAGCGGACCAGAGCCAAGAGCGGACGTTGCGGGTTTGTGTCATACCTAAAGATGGCACAAAAGCTTCAAAGCAGAGTTAATTTCGGCCCTAAAATACGCTAAACCTCTGATCCTTATCGGTGATCCTTACATCCGATTACGCAATGGGAGAAGTTCGGGGAAGTTACCGGGTTCCTTGGCAGCATTGGCGCGGAAAGCCTCTGCCATATGGGCTGGGCTGAACATTCCAGCCTGCCAAGTCGCGATATAGTCCAAGCCGTCGCGAATCGAATGATCGCGGGCATAATTGATCATGACCTTAGAGCCCGTGACGGCCAGCGGTGCCTTGGAGGCAATCTCGCGCGCGGTGTCCATTACGTGGGCAACCAAAGCTTCGTGGGTTTCAAATACTTCATTGACCAACCCGATCTCCTTAGCTTTCGCAGCGGTCAGGCGCCGACCCGTATAGGCCAACTCACGGACCCAGCCCTCTGGAATGAGTTTGCACAAGCGCGGGAACGTGCCGACGTCAGCTGTCATGCCAATGTTGATTTCTTGGATACAGAAAAAGGCGTCAGCGCTGGCCCAGCGGATATCACAAGCCGAGATAAAATCGACTGCCCCACCGATACAGCCACCTTGAACCGCAACCAGCACAGGAATGCGGGCCTCGTCCAAGCAGGTGAAGGTGTTTTGCAGATGATGGACGTGCAAGCGGAAGCTTTCGCCACGGGTCTCACGATCGGAGGCCGACCCTTGCGTGACGCCGTCGCCGCTGGAGAATACGCTTAAATCCATCCCAGCGGAGAAATGCTTGCCAGTCGAGGTGATCACGATCACACGGGCGCGGGAGTTATCATTGATGTCTTTGACAATCTTGGGCAGGTCGTTCCAGAAATCGCGGGTCATCGAATTGAAGGCTTCTGGCCGCTTCAATTGAATATGAGCTATGTGATCTGCAATGGTAACTTCAAAGCAGGTTGAAGTCGGTGTGGATTGTGAATCGTACATGGTCGCGCTCCCTTTGGCCGTCAGAGCTTAAGCTCTTTTCAATGGACTTTTGTCTTGCAGTGAACCAGCCTACAACAAGTTTGCCCTGTGGTCATCATGTGCCCTAATTGGGTCTTGGTTCAAGTCCAAAATTGCGCCAAGATCGTTGCGGTCGAGGAGATTGTTCATGTCAAACCCAGACGGGATTCAACGCCGTAACCTTATGTGGTCGGTTATTGGCTTAAGCCTCGGTCTTGGCACCGCCGCGCAAGCCCAAAGTGCGGGGCAGATGCTGGAAGAATTAGCTAAGGCTGCTGCCGCCAAGCGCGCCGGATTGCCCACGGCATTGCCGAGTATTGACGATGACTTGTTGATTGCCTCCTCGCAGAATGAAGGCGAAGCGGGCATCCGTGCCGCCCTGCTGCAAGGGGCTGGTGCGGCCGTTAGCCGTTTGGGCAAAGCCGACGGATTTTGGGGTGACACACGGGTTCGCATTCCCTTGCCAGAGCCGCTGGCTTCGCTGCAAAAGCGCTTAAGCCCTCTGCGCTTGAGTGTCCCACTCGATAATTTCCAATTACGCCTCAATCGTTCGGCTGAATCAATGATGCCAAAAGCCGGCAGCATTTTTGTCGACACGATCCGAGGCCTAACCATCGAAGATGTTTTGAAGGTGTTGCGCGGTGGAGATACGGCGGGAACAGACTTGTTGAAAGCCAAGTCCTATGCCGGTCTTGTGACCCTGATGACGCCGCCGATGGCCGAAGCCGTGCAAGCTTCTGGCGCAGGCCCAGCACTTGACCGAATTCAAGCCCGCTATGGCAATGAGATTGAGCGATTGGG
>CALRLV020000348.1:0-3183 GCA_943368895.1 Ferrovibrio terrae | reverse complement strand
ACAGCTGGTGACGAAACTGCGCTCTATGCCTAATAAAGTCGTGCTGGCGATTGATATGCAAGGCTTTGACAGCGACGGGACGACGATCGGCCGCATTGGCAACCGCCCTGTTGCCTATGTCTCTGGCGCGCCAGAAGATGCCAAGCGCGCCTTTTGGAAGCGCTTGCAAGATCTTGCGTTGGGCACAATTGCCTTTGTCTTGACAGCCCCACTTATGGCCTTGATCGCGGTGTTGATTAAGCTGGACAGCAAGGGGCCGATCTTCTTCCGCCAGAAGCGTCACGGCTTCAATAATCAAGCTTTTGATTGCTGGAAGTTCCGTTCGATGCGGGTAGAGACGACCGATGCCTGCGCCGCCCAACAAGTGACGCAGAACGACCCGCGTGTGACCCGTATTGGCCGCTTTATCCGCGCTACATCTTTAGATGAATTGCCCCAATTGTTTAATGTCCTGAATGGCACGATGTCGTTAGTTGGACCGCGCCCACATGCCATCGGAATGAAAACTGGCGATCAAGAGAGCGAAGCTTTGGTCGCCGAATATGCCCACCGCCACCGGATTAAGCCTGGCATGACAGGCTGGGCAGCCATTCACGGATCACGTGGTCCGGTGCATAGCGCCGAAGAAGTGGCTGAACGGGTAGCCTTAGACATCGCCTATATTCGCGATGCTAGCCTTTGGCTTGACCTTTGGATCATGTTGCGGACCCTGCCCGCTTTGCTCGGCGATAAAGGTTCGGTGCGGTGAACTTTCTGACAATTTCCGGCCGCGAGGCGCAGCGCCAACCATGATGGGTCGTCACCTCGTGGCTTATCTTATCCCCAATCTGGCCCAAGCTGTGGCCAGTTTTGGCATGGTAGCCATCCTCACGCGCCTACTTAGCGACGACGATTATGGCCGCTATACCTTAGTTTATGCCGCCATGACGCTGGCACAATATGTCTCCGTTGTCTGGATTGAAGCGGCAGCGGCTCGCTTTTATGCCGATGCCGCGGAGAAAGGCGAAAAGCCTGCCCATTTCGCGACCTTGATCACCTTGTTTAGTTGGTGCGCCGGGGCTTTTGCCCTGATCTCCATCGCAATTCTTGTGTTGTGGCCAGCCGATCTAAATTTGAAGATTGTGGTCGCAGCAGCTTTTGGCAGTGTGATCACAAGATCCCTGATTAAAATTGCTTTGGAAACAAGGCGGATGGCGCAAGAGGCCAAGCGCTTTGCTGTGGTTGACACATTGCATACCTTGCTCGCCTTTGGGCTTGGCATCGGATGCGTGGTTTTCTTTGCCATGGGGCCTGAGGGCCCATTTATCGGTATGCTGATTGCCTCCGTGGTCGTTTTGGCGATTGAAGGACCCGCCCTGTGGTTTGCCGCGCGCAAGGGTTCGCTCGAGCCTACACGTGCGAAAGCCTATTTCGCCTATGGTGCGCCGTTGGCAGGCGGGCTTGTCCTTAGCCTAGCCCTGACCAGTGGTGACCGCTTTGTCATCGCCGCCTTTCTGGGAGAGGGCGATGTCGGGGCCTATTCCGCCGGTTATCAGGTTGGTGCACGCATTCTTGACATTATCTTCACATGGGGCGCGGCGGCGGTCACGCCGATCCTGATTGCCGCCTATGAGCGCGGTGGCCCGGTTGAGGCTGTTAAGGCTGCCCATCAGGGCTATGTCGTCCGCTTGGGCATTGGCGCCCCTGCCGCCTTGGGTCTGGGGCTATTGGCAGCCCCGATTTGTGAGATATTGATCGGGGAAGCCCTGCGCGATAGAGCAATCCAAGTCGTGCCGTGGATTGCGTTTTCAGCCTTGCTTGCCGGCATGTGCGACTATTTTTCAGAGGCCTTCATGCTGTCAAAGAAGGCATTGCAACGGGCGCTCTTGCTGTTGGTGCCGGTGATCACCAGCCTGACCCTCAATGTGCTATTGCTGCCGAAATATGGCTTGATGGGCGCAGCTTACGCCAATGTTGTCGCCTATGGCCTGGGCATGACGATGCTGGCTTGGATTGGAAGACGCTACGTGGCGCTGCCGATCCCCCTGTTTGAAACGGCCAAGATTGCACTTGCATGCGCTTTGATGGCGGGTGTTGTGCTGGCACTGCCCAGTTTTGGGGCGCTCCAAGATCTTGTGTTGAAGGGGGGCCTAGGCGCTCTCAGCTATGGGGCATTCATCGTGGTCTTGAATGTGGCGGGCGCACGCGACTTTGCAAAATCCCTCTGGACCCGCCTACGCCCGCAAACGAGGGCCGTATGAGCGAGACGATTTTCACTAATGGCGTCAAAGCCGACGGCCTCTTGGCACTCACCATTGCAACGCCCTTTTTCCGCAATGATCCGAGTGCGTTGCTAGAAATCTTGTCCGGCCAAATGGCGGGCGAAGCGGTCGAGTTGATTGTGGTGGATGATGGGTCTGGCGACACGTCTGTGACGGCGAAGCTGGAGGCAATGCTCAACAGCCTGAGTGTGCCCGCCAGCCTAGTAACATTACACCACAATCAAGGCCGCTCGGCCGCGCGGAACCGACTGATTGCGGCGGCGAAAGCACCGGTCATCCTGTTTCTTGATTCTGACATGGCACCTGATGCGCCAAGCTTTGTATCTGACTGGCTGCAGCTTGCCCGCGATCCAGCCACAGAAATTGCCTATGGCGGATTTTCAACTCTGCAAGTCCCCGATTGCGCGGCTTTGGCTTTGGCCAAAATGGTTGCGGAAAAGTCGGACTGCGCGTCTGCCAGCGAGCGGCAAAGCCGGGGCGCTTTGGCGGTGGCTACCTCGAACCTTTTGGTACGCAAGAGCATTTTGGACGATACGCCGTTTGATGCAGGCTTTTCAGGCTGGGGTTGGGAAGATGTGGACTGGGCGTTGCGGGCCGATGCTAAGGGTCACACGGTTCGCCATGTTGATATTCCTGCGACCCATTTAGGCCTAGATGATGCCGCGACGCTTCTGGATAAGTTTGCCAAAGCTGGGCCGAATTTCCGCAAAATGGTGGCGCGTCATCCCAGTATGGCAGCATTGCCGGGCACCAAACTCGCTCACACCTTGGCGCGTGTGCCGGGCCGACCAATGTTCAAGTCCGTTCTGAAAGCTCTGGTCCTATCCGAAGCCCTGCCATTGGCGATCCGGGCAAAAGGGGCACGGCTATGGCGGGCTTTGTGGGCAGCCGACGCGCTTAAGTAAGGCGATTTCGGGTTATC
>CALRLV020000347.1:0-3188 GCA_943368895.1 Ferrovibrio terrae | reverse complement strand
TGCGAACCCACTTCCGCCCGTGAGGTTCTGCATTTGCAGGGGCCCTTTCTAAGTCTGATAAGCCAAACATGCATCTCGTTGTCGTTGAATCACCCGCTAAGGCTAAAACCATCAACAAATATTTGGGGGCCAATTATGATGTGGTCGCCAGCTTTGGTCATGTTCGCGATCTCCCCTCAAAAGATGGCTCGGTCCGCCCGGATGATGATTTTGCCATGGTGTGGGAAGCGGACAGCAAGGGTGCTGCGCGCATTCGCGACATTGCAGAACGCGTAAAAAAAGCCGACAGCCTCATCCTCGCCACCGACCCGGATCGTGAAGGGGAAGCCATTTCGTGGCATTTGTTGGAAGCTCTAAAATCGCGCAAAGTCCTAAAAGACAAAGCGGTTTCGCGGGTCACGTTCAATGCGATCACCAAGGATTCTGTCTTGGCCGCAATGGCCAATCCGCGCCAGATTGATCAGGAATTGGTTGACGCCTATTTGGCGCGCCGCGCTTTAGATTATCTTGTCGGGTTTAATCTCTCCCCAGTCCTCTGGCGGAAACTACCAGGTTCACGTTCTGCTGGGCGCGTACAGTCCGTTGCGCTACGCCTAGTTGTTGAGCGTGAGATGGAGATTGAGCGCTTTAAAGCGCGTGAATACTGGACGATCTCTGCTCAAGCCAAAGCCCAAATTGGGGCCGCTTTTGAAGCCCGCCTCGTCAGCCTCGACGGCAAGAAACTCGATAAATTTGACCTGCCAGATGCTGCAACTGCGGAAGCGGCTAAAGTCGCGACGATGGCAGGCAGCTACACGGTCGCGAGCCTGGAAGCTAAGCCACTCAAGCGCTCGCCCGCGCCGCCGTTCACCACCTCTACCCTGCAGCAAGAAGCCAGCCGTAAGCTAGGCTTTAACGCCCAGCGGACCATGCAGGTGGCGCAAAAGCTGTATGAGGGTGTCGATATTGGTGGCGAAACCGTCGGTCTCATCACCTATATGCGGACCGATGGCGTCGCGATGGATCAGGCCGCGATCATGCAATGTCGTGCCGTGATTGGCGAGCGGTTTGGGAGCGAATATGTTCCCGAAAAACCGCGTTATTACAGCTCGAAAGCCAAGAATGCTCAAGAAGCGCATGAAGCGATCCGGCCAACCGATCCCAACCGGCATCCCTCGAAATTGCGGCTCGAAGCTGACATGGCCAAGCTTTATGATCTGATCTGGAAGCGCGCCATCGCCAGCCAAATGGAGCAAGCCATTGTCGAGCGCACGACAATTGATCTGGTCGACGCCAATGGTCGCGCCGGCCTTCGGGCAACTGGCCAAGTCGTCTTGTTCGATGGCTTCTTCGCGCTTTATCAAGAGGGCCGCGATGACGAAGAAGATGAAGACAGCCGTCGCTTGCCCAATCTGAAGGCTGGCGATTCAGTTGTGGCGACTGACATAGAAGCCACCCAACATTTCACAGAGCCACCACCGCGCTATTCTGAAGCGACTTTGGTCAAGAAGATGGAAGAATTGGGCATTGGTCGCCCCTCCACCTATGCGTCGGTTCTCACCGTGCTGCGCAACCGCGAATATGTTCATATGGACAAGAACCGCTTCATTCCGGACGACAAAGGTCGTCTGGTTACAGCCTTCTTGGAAAACTTTTTCGCCAAATATGTCGAGTATGACTTTACCGCAGACCTCGAACAGCGCCTTGATCTGGTGTCTTCGGGCGATCTGGGTTGGCGGATTTTGCTGCGAGAATTTTGGGAAGACTTCTCCAAAGCAATTGCTGACACCGGAGATTTACGCACTTCCCAAGTGCTCGACGCAATCAATGACTCGCTCGGCCCCCACATCTTCCCCGATAAAGGCGATGGATCAGATCCCCGTGCCTGCCCATCCTGCGCGGATGGTCGGGTCTCGCTGAAGACCAGTAAGTTCGGCGCTTTCATCGGCTGCTCTAACTATCCCGAATGCCGCTATACGCGCCAATTGACCGTACCATCTGGGGACTCTCCAGAGGCCGGAGGTGACCGCAATTTGGGTTCAGATCCTGAAACTGGTCTAGACGTCTGGCTGAAGGCAGGCCGCTTTGGCCCTTATGTACAATTGGGGGATGGTGAGAAGCCCAAGCGCTCTTCCTTGCCCAAGGGCTGGTCGGCGGCGGAACTCGAGCTCGAGCGCGCGCTTCGTCTATTGTCCTTACCGCGCACCGTGGGCATCCACCCCGAAGATGGGGAACCCATCGTTGCCAATCTTGGTCGCTTTGGCCCCTATGTGCAGCATGGCAAGACCTATGCGAATGTTGGTACGATTGAGGATGTGTTTGAGATTGGCTTGAACCGCGCGGTCACGGTTCTGGCTGAAAAGCTGGCAGGCGGCGGACGGCCCCAGCGTACGGCGGCTGCAGCCTTGCAAGAATTTGCAGCCCCGGCCGATGGCGGTCCTGTGATCAAAGTGATGGCAGGCCGCTATGGCCCCTATGTGACTGACGGCACAACCAACGCGACCCTTCACAAAGGCCAAGATCCTGCTGCGATCACGCGCGAAGCTGCTGTCGCTTTGATCGAAGCGCGGGTCGCCCTGGTCGGAGTTGGCAAGAAAAAGCCTGCCAAAAAGGCTAGCTCTGCCAAATCTGTGGCCAAGCCTGCCGCCAAGAAAGCTGCCACAGCCAAAAAGCCCGCTACGAAAAAGGCCCCCGCTAAAAAGCCTGCCGCCAAAAAGGCGACCGGTGCATGAAGACGAAGGGTCGTGGCAACGGCCAAAAAGGCAAGCCACCGAAAAAGACGGTGACGCGTCCAGCCTTGGGTGTGCCTGACAAGGCCACATTGCTGGCCTTTTTGAACGAAGCCAAGACAGCCATTGGCCCAAGCGAAATCGCGATTGCTTTTGGTATCAAGGGGGATGAGCGTCGCGCTTTGAAAGCAGCCTTGCGTGAACTGACCGATGAGGGCGCGATTGCCAAGACAGGTCGAAAGGAAGTTGCCAGCCGCACTGTGCCCCCAGAAGGCGGCATGTTCCAACTGATCGAAATCGACAGCCAAGGCGATCTAATGGCGCGCGCACTTGGCCGCGAAGATGAGCTTTATGGCCCGTTAGTGCGCCTCGCCAGCACGCGCGCGCAGGTCCGTCATGAAGGCCCACCACCGGGCGTGGGCGACCGCTTCATCGGCAAGACCCGTCAGACCCATGAGGGCGAGTATGAGGTCCAGATCA
>CALRLV020000346.1:0-3190 GCA_943368895.1 Ferrovibrio terrae | reverse complement strand
AGCCGCGCACTTGCCAGATTTTTGGGGCAACTTTGAACAGACCATGCATACGCAAAAGCGCCGCATGTCGCCACAGGCTGGGGTTAGCGGTGTCGGGTGCGGGCCCTTGGGCAAAATCATAAGCGGAAAGATCGAGAACTACTTTGCCTGCAGCATTGCGGATCAACGGATCTTCCAAGGTGGCAACAAAGCCGCGCTTTGCCAGCTCATCCTCACTGGTGTTGCTCCAGGGCAGCGTAGCTGAAAAAGCCTTGTTGGCGGCAATGGTTTGGGGCGTTGCGGCACCGACAGTCTGGGCTTGGGCCACGGGAGACCAAGCAACCAGCCCCACACTGAGAAACGCACTGGCCTTGAGCCAGAGCTGTCGGGAATTGCGGTTTGATGCCAACATGATGTGTCTCCCAAATGCACGCTGCCTTTTCGGCAAGCTTTTATAGCGCGCAACTTGCCTTTGCTCGGGCGGCAACGTCAATCCGGAAACTGGGGCTCGACTGACTTGAAGAGGCGAGAGCTAGGGCCGGGCAATGGCAGCCGCGAGGTCGCGCTTTAACAGGCTGACCGCGCCCCGCACTTTGGGCAACAGATGGCGACGTTGAGGATAGACGGCCCAGATCGGCTCTTCGGCTGGCCTGAAGGCTTCGAGGACCTCAACCAGTTTGCTGGACCGTAAGGCTGGCAGGACATAAAATTCGGGCAGTTGGCACAAACCCATCCCGGCTATGGCTGCCTCCAATACACTGTTGCCATTATTACAGCGCCATCGCCCGCTGGGCCTAAACTCTAAGGCTTGGCCTTGGGCGTCTTTAAAATGCCAGTTGCTGGCAGAGCCCAATAGGCAGGCATGGTCCTTTAGCTGGTCGACGCCTTCGAGCGGTGGTGCCGTTTTGAGATAGGAAGGTGCGGCACAGGTTAGAAGCGCACGCGATCCTACGCGGGTGCGGATCAAGCCAGAATCGGGCATTTGCCCGGTTCGGATCGCGAGGTCATAGCCTTCGCCGACCAGATCGACCACGCGGTTCGTGAGGTCTAGTTCGACACTTAAATCTGGGTGCTGCATGGCAAAGCGTCGCAACAAGGGCGCGACATAGCGCTCGCCCATCGTGGTAGAACATGTCACTCGCAATTCGCCGCGCGGCTCGCCCTGGGCTGTGACCGAGGCGAAGATGTCGTCTCGCTCAGCAATCAGCCGTCGAGATTGCTCAAGGATCGCCCGACCCGTATCTGTTAGCTTTACGCTTCGCGTCGTGCGGTCAAACAATTGCGCTTGCAACCGCGCCTCGAGCTGGACGATCACGCGGCTGATGCGGGTTGTTGAGGTGCCGAGAAGCTTCGCGCCGCCCGAGAAAGAGCCTGCGGTGGCAATGGCCACAAACTCATCCAATCCTTGCCACTGGTTCATGATTATCCCGAATATGGTAAGATGAATTGCGATTATGGCTATTTATCTCGGAATTGTAAAATGGCTATGGTCACTGCGCAAACCCTGCAACCTTTCCCATACTTGATGAGTTTAACCCGCATGAAGACCCGCGCCGCCGTCGCTTTTGAAGCTCGCAAGCCCCTAGAAATTGTAGAATTGGATCTGGAAGGGCCCAAGGCGGGCGAAGTGCTGGTTGAAATCATGGCAACAGGAATTTGCCACACCGACGCCTATACGCTGGGTGGGCTCGATAGCGAGGGAAAGTTCCCAACTGTCCTAGGTCATGAAGGGGCCGGGATTGTGCGCGAAGTCGGGGCAGGAGTGACGAGTGTGGCACCGGGCGATCATGTCATTCCGCTTTACACGCCCGAATGCCGCCAGTGCAAAAGCTGCCTCTCTGGCAAGACCAATTTGTGCACCGCCATCCGTGCAACTCAGGGCCAAGGCCTCATGCCCGATGGCACCAGCCGCTTCAGCTATAAGGGCCAGACCATTTATCATTATATGGGCTGCTCGACTTTTTCGAACTTCACCGTCCTACCCGAGATTGCGCTAGCCAAAATTCGTACCGACGCGCCCTTTGAGCAAACTTGTTACATCGGGTGCGGGGTCACGACAGGCGTAGGTGCCGTCGTCCATACGGCCAAGGTCACACCGGGCTCAACCGTCATCGTCTTCGGTTTAGGTGGCATTGGCCTCAATGTGGTGCAGGCGGCCCGGATGGTGGGCGCAGATCAGATCGTCGGCGTCGACATTAATCCAGATCGGGAAGCTTGGGGGGCCCGCTTTGGGATGACCCATTTTGTCAACCCGAGCATGATCAGCGGTGACATCGTCCAGCATCTTGTCGCGCTGACCGATGGCGGCGCGGACTATACGTTTGACTGCACTGGCAACACTGTCGTGATGCGGCAGGCTTTAGAGGCGTGTCATCGCGGTTGGGGTGTCTCCACCGTGATCGGCGTCGCTGAAGCCGGCAAGGAAATCTCGACGCGTCCGTTCCAATTGGTCACTGGACGGGTTTGGAAAGGCTCTGCCTTTGGTGGAGCCCGTGGTCGCACTGACGTGCCCAAAATCGTCGATTGGTACATGAATGGGAAGATCGAGATTGATCCGATGATCACCCATGTTTTGACGTTGGACGAAATTAATAAGGGTTTTGACCTGATGCATGCTGGGCAAAGCATTCGCAGCGTTGTCGTGTTCTAAGTCGGACTTCAGTCCGGGGGTGTGTGTATGAGTTTAACCATCATCTCTTCGGTGAAAGCCTATGGCGGCGAGCAGCGCGTCTATAGCCATCCCTCCTCAACGACAGGCACCGAGATGGTGTTCTCGGCCTTTATACCCGATCATCAGGTGGGCCGGAAATTGCCTGTCATTTGGTATTTGTCGGGGCTGACTTGCACCTACGCGAATGTCACCGAAAAAGGCGAATATCGTGCGGCCTGCGCTGAGCTTGGCCTGATCTTCATTGCCCCAGATACCTCGCCACGCGGGGAGGGGGTGCCCGATGACGCTGAAGGGGCCTATGACTTTGGGCTGGGGGCAGGCTTTTACGTCGACGCGACCCAAAAGCCCTACGCCAAAAACTATCGGATGCGCAGCTATCTTGAAGCTGAATTGCCAGAACTGATCGCCGAACACTTGCCCGTGGATATGGATCGGCAAGCCATTATGGGTCATTCCATGGGCGGCCATGGAGCGCTAACCATCGCGCTGCGTAATCCACGCCGCTTTGCTTCTGTCTCGGCCTTTGCCCCGATTGTCGCC
>CALRLV020000345.1:0-3197 GCA_943368895.1 Ferrovibrio terrae | reverse complement strand
CTGACCAGTTCCGCCGGCGTAAAAGGTTTGGGCAAAGCCACGTCCGCACCCGCTTCCAAAGTCTTGAGCCAAGCGCGACGGGCAATGTCGCTTTCGCCCTTATCCGACACCGCCACGATCGCAACGCCCGGAAAGGCTTCGCGCATCATGGAAACCAATTCTGCCCCGTCTTCGGACGTGACGTCAACCTGAGTTACGACGGCATCGAGATCTAGAATATCAATATGATCAAGGGCTTCATCCAAATTTGCCCCACAGGTCACACGGAAATCATGCTCCTTCAGGCCCGTCTCACAAATTTTGCGCAAGGTTCGGCTGGGTTCGATGACTAGCACGTGCGGGCGTCGTGTCCCCGACTGCAATCGCTCTGCGACTTCGGTCAACAGGCCTTGCAGGCGCTCTTGCGAGAAGGGTTTTTGCAACAGGAATTCTGCCCCATCCGCCTTAGCGCGCTCTAGCAGGGACGACGCGGTTTCCCTGCCGCCGCCGGCACTAATAGCAGCAATGGTGACGTCAGGTGCCGCTTCGCGAACCTTGGCGATGGTGTTACCGTCGGTAGAGTCGGGCAGCATCAAATCAGAGATGACAAGCTCTACGGGTTCTTCCGCTAAAATCGTCAAGCCGGCATGCAGGTCCAAGGCGACCAGCGCAACCCAACCGACTCGTGTGATCATTTGAGAGATCACACGCGCCTGTATCATGCTGTCTTCGATCAACAGGCAGGTGTAGTTCGACAAAATCCACCCCTAGGCTTGAATGAATATTCTCTAGGCTCCATCCGTTAACGTAATGCGAAGATGGATACTGCCGAGAAACCGGATGTTTGAATTACAGTTTACTTTGATTGTTTGACTGTGGCCTGCTTGGCCAGTTCTTCTGGACTTGCAACCACGGGCCGATACAGGACAGCCATTTGCTTGGCGAGACGGAAGCCATCCTTAGCTAATTTGGCTTCTTGGGCATTGCGATCGGTTGGGCAGGTGGCTGCCCCTTGGCCGTAAGCCTGAAAGCCCGCATTAAAGGAATCGACCAGTGGATCGCGTAATGCGCTGTTATCGGGTGCCTCTAGGTCCAATAGGGTCGACATGCGGGACCGATAAGTCTGGTCCTCTCGGCCAGAGCACGAAACCCGTAAGGCATGCAGGGAGCCCAGAACTTTGGCTAAGCGTGTTAGGTCCGTGCGCTTAACAGGGTCAATGGCGCGGGCGCGGCGTTGATTATCTGCAACTGCGCCTTGGCCCTCTGCGGCGGGATCGTCATAGACGGGATCGTCCAAGTTGACGCCGTCGACATCACGCAGGACTTTGCGGGCCTTTTTCCGAACCGGGCGATAAAGCTCTGCCGCGCCTGCGTCTTGATTGGCATCGGGGGTCCACTCCATTGGAGTGTCTTGGGGAATATCAATGGGGGCGTCTTCAACGGCGGGGGTGGGGTCGCGTCCATAGGACTCCACAGGGGCGCCTGGAACCACATAGGTTTCAAGTGTTGGCGTAGCCCCACGATTTTGCGGGTCTTGGCCAGCGGGTTGCGCGAAACTAAACGCAGCCCCAGAAGCTGCGAGTGAAGCTGCGAGTATCGCGACCGCACTGACCATCCACACACGTGATTTCATATGCCCTAAACGCCGCTGTTTCGGGCTTTAGGTCAAGCCGGAGAGCTAGCCTGTAGACGGGCTATGCGCGCAATTGCCTCATGGGCTTCGGCCATGATGGAATCGACAATTTCCTGACACGACAAGATATCGCGCACCCCACCTGCCGATTGGCCCATCGCAAAGCAGGACTTGTCGGCTTCAAGACCTTCCGTCTGGCCGCCAATGCCGCCCATGGCACCTGCCTGCATGCTGATCATTGCTTGATGCGGGAAGGGTTTGATGTCGGCAGGGCGGCTTTCCCAATCCTGCACCCAAGCATTATCCTTCACCCGCATCGGCTTGCCCGAGTAAGACCGGGTTCGGACGGTGTCGGTGTCTTTGGCCGCAACGACGGCATCCTTATACATCTGTCCGGCATGGGCCTCTTTCGAGGCGATAAAGCGGGTGCCCATCCAAACCGCTTGCGCGCCCAGCGCGAGTGCTGCCGCCAACCCACGACCGTCATAAATGCCACCGGCAGCAACCACCGGAATGGTCACGCGCTCAACTGCTTGGGCGACCAAGGGCAGGGTGCCAACAAGGCCCGTATGCCCACCGCCTTCAGAGCCTTGGCAGATCACGGCATCGCAGCCAGCCAGCTGCGCCTTTTCGGCATGGCTGACGGCCCCGCCAACCACCATGGCTTTCAAGCCCGCAGCATGGAGCTTTTCGATAATGGCAGAAGGAACGCCAAGGCCCGCGATAAAGGCGGTAGCACCTTCAGCAATAATGATGTCGACCGAGGCTTCCAGACTGCCAGGAACAGCGGCGAGCAGGTCGACGCCAAAGGGTCTGTCGGTCAAGGCGCGTACCTTGCGCATTTCATCGCGGATTTCATCGGGGCTGCGCCCGGCCATGCCGAGGCAGCCATAGCCGCCTGCTTCTGAAACGGCAGCACAGACTTCAGCATAGGAAACCCCGCCCATGCCAGCCAGCATGATAGGATGTTCAATGCCCAATAGGTCGCAAATTGGTGTTCTTAAGCTCATGGCGCACTCCCTTGTTTTTGCGCCACGTTAAAGCCTTTGACCTGATGCGCAATCCCTGTGCCTGCCCGTTGGGCTTTAGGCGGGTTGGTAGCGGTGGCACGAGGTTTCGTGGTCGATCACAAGGCCAGCTGCCTGCATATAGGCATAACAAATGACGGGACCACAGAATTTGAAGCCACGGGCTTTGAGCTTGCGGGCCAATTCTTCGGATTCTGCGGATTTTGTCGGCGCATCGCGGAATGAGACTGGGTGGTTGTGAATGGATCTGCCACCCACAACAGACCAGATGAAATCATGAAAACCGCCTTCTTCGGCCTCTATGGTCTTAAAAAGACGGGCAGACTCAATGGTGGCGATGATTTTCGCGCGCGCCCGTACGATGCCGGGATTGGCCATCAAGCGCTCAATATCCTCGGGTCCAAAGGCGGCAACTTGGACCGGGTCAAAGCCACAAAAGGCGTCGCGAAAAGCGGCCCTTTTTCGCAAAATGGTGATCCACGACAGGCCCGCTTGAAAGCCCTCTAGGCACAAAAGCTCCCACAGCTCGCGCGCGTCATGCACGGGCACGCCCCATT
>CALRLV020000344.1:0-3198 GCA_943368895.1 Ferrovibrio terrae | reverse complement strand
GAAAGGCTTGGGCCTAAGATGGCGAGTGATGACGTCCTTGAAGCCGCCCTGCGCGGAGTCGGTGAAAGCGACATTGCTTTTAGTGTTGATCTCGACGGCTATGAAGGCCCGCTGCATGTTCTCTTGCGCTTGGCCCGCGACCAAAAAGTGGACTTGCGCCGCCTATCGATCCTAAAATTGGCTGAGCAATATCTGGAATTTGTTGCAGCCGCCCGTTCTGCTCGGATTGATTTAGCTGCTGACTATTTGGTTATGGCGTCCTGGCTGGCTTATTTGAAATCGCGCCTGTTGTTACCGCGCAAAGAGCGTCCTGCGGGTGAAGAACCTGTTGAAGATATCGCCGCGCATTTGGCTTGGCGTCTTGCGCGTCTTGACGCCATGCGCGCTTCTGCCGAGACCCTCTACCAGCGGCCGCAGCAAGACTTGGACTTCTTCACGCGCGGCGCGCCGGAAGAGACCGCCGTAACCGAAATTCCTTTATGGGAAGCCACCATCCTCGACCTGTTGCGCGCGTATGCCGACCAGCGCGTGCGCGGGGTGGAGACCAAGCATGAAGTGAAGGCTTGGCCCGTCTATTCGCTCGATGATGCGCGCAAACGGCTAGAGCGCTTGATGCCGCGCGCAAAAGACTGGCAGGCATTGGGTGAGTTTGCTCCACCTGTGACGACATTCACAAAAGAGCCTCCTAGCGCAGCGTCCCGCTATGCCAGCCTCTTGGCAGCCAGCCTTGAACTTGCCAAACAGGGCAAGCTTGCCGTGCGGCAGTTGGAACATTATGCGCCCCTCTATGTGAAGGCAGGGCCGGAGACTTTGGTGTGACGGAATCGGAAGACGATAACACCGACGACCGTACCTCGCCGGAAGCGATTGCCGCCGCTGTGCGCAGTTTGGCCCGTGCCAAGCCGGAGCTTGATTTGGTGGACCGGGCGGATCTGTCCGTTGACCCGGCACCCGACGTCGACCGCATGGTCGAGGCGCTCTTGTTTGCCAGCGCTGAGCCCGTGCGGGCGTCAGCAATTGCAGCGCGTCTACCCGAAGGGGCTGATGTGGGCGGTGCTTTGGCGCGCCTAAAGCGGCGCTATGTTGGCCGTGGGGTCATTTTGGTTGAAGTGGCAGGTGGCTGGCGATTCCAGACGGCGCCTGATTTGGCCTTCTTGATGGAAGAACGGCGCGAAGAGCCGCGTAAGCTGTCGAAAGCTGCCCTCGAAACCTTGGCCATTATCGCCTATCACCAGCCCTGCACGCGCTCTGACATTGAAGAAGTGCGCGGCGTGGGTGTTGGGCGCGGCACTTTGGATCTTCTGATGGAAATCGGTTGGGTGCGGGCAGGGGCGCGCAGGCAGTCTCCGGGCAAGCCTTTAACCTATCGCACAACGCGCGAGTTTCTGGCCCACTTCAATCTTGCCAGCCTCGAAGACTTACCTGGTAAAGCCGATCTGCAAGCCCAAGGGCTGCTTGATGCGCGCTTGCCGCCTGATTTTGAAGTGCCTCGCCCCATTTCTGCCCAAGATGGCGACGATGATAGCAGCTATGAGGCATTGGATGGCGATGACATCGCTTTCACACAAGACTTCTTTGAACCTTGAGATAATTTCCGCTTTGATAGGCGTCTAGTAATCTCTCTTTGCTATCACGTTTGTCTGAGAGCTTGCAGGAAGTGACTGGCAAGCGGAACCTTGGTAGATTATGTGCATCTGAGCAGCCTTGTGGTCAGGGCCGATCAACGAAACGGAGAATAAAATGGGCGGTATGAGTCTGATGCACTGGTTGGTCGTTGCAGCCGTAGCATTGCTGGTGTTCGGTGGACGCGGTAAACTGTCCTCCATCATGAAAGACGCCGCAGAGGGCATCAAAGGCTTCCGCAAGGGCTTGGCCGATGAACCCACAGCCGCGGCTTCTGAAGCAGCCAAAGTCAATGATAGCAATACAATTGACGTGAGCCCTTCGGCTAAGTCTAAGACCGAAGCGTAATTCGGTCTTCGACCTCTACAATTTTGAGGTCAGGAGTCCTCACGCATGTTTGATTCTATCGGCTTTCAGGAGCTGGTCGTCATCGGCATCATCGCCTTGATGGTGGTGGGGCCGAAAGAATTGCCGCTCTTGATGCGAAAAGCTGGCCAGTGGACGGCTCGTCTGCGCGGTATGGCCGCTGATTTCCGCGCTAATTTCGACGAAATGGCACGCCAAGCCGAGTTGGATGAGCTGCGCAAGGAAGTCGAAGCACTGCGCAACAATAACCCGTTGCAAGACATCAAAGATGAGCTCACCAAGCCGTTTGAAACCGGGATCGATCCCTATGCTCCAGTCACTCCCTATGGGTCTGACCACCATCATCAGGTAACCGATCATACCCCGGTGATGGAGGCGTTACCAGCGCAGGTCGAGGCTGCACCCGTTGCCAAGCCTAAGCGCACGCGTAAGCCGAAGGTTGAAGCAGCCCAAGCCCCCGAAGTCGCTGCAGAAGCAGAAGGTGCCGCGAAACCCAAACGCGTACGCGCACCGCGCGCTTCAAAGACATCTGGAGCTGAAGTGGCGTGACCGATCTTATCCCGCACAAAGACCCAGTCGATCCGCCGCTAACGCCCGATGAAGAGGCGATTGAGGCGACCCGCGCGCCTTTGATGGAACATTTGGTGGAATTGCGTGACCGATTGCTGTGGAGCGTTGGCTCTATCGCCGTTGGTTTTGCCATATGCATGGCCGTCTGGAAGACCATTTTGCACTGGCTTTTATTGCCCTATCAAAATGCAGTCATTGCGGTAAAGGGTGCAGAAGCTCTGAATTCGACCATGAGCCTGATCTCCACGGCACCGCTAGAAGCCTTCATTACCCAGATAAAGGTCGCAATGTTTGGTGGGATTTGTATTGCGTTTCCGATGATTGCTTTCCAACTCTATCGGTTTGTTGCGCCTGGCCTCTACAGTCATGAGAAGCGCGCCTTTACACCCTTTCTGGTCATGGCACCGGTTCTATTCACCATGGGTGCAGCAATGGCCTATTTCGTCGTGATGCCGATGGTGATGCAATTTTCTTTGCGCCAAGAGTTTGCTCCTACCGAAGGCGGCGTTGGTGTCGTCTATCAGGGCAAGATTTCTGAATATGTCGGCATGATCACCACCTTGATCCTTGGTTTTGGGGCGTGCTTTCAATTGCCGGTGGTGCAAGTCCTATTGGGCCGCGCGGGCATTGTGGATGGGC
>CALRLV020000343.1:0-3226 GCA_943368895.1 Ferrovibrio terrae | reverse complement strand
CCATGCGTCGCGAGGTCATTGAGGCCGGGCAAGATACCGCCATCACCAATTTTGGCCGCGACCTTACCGCATCGGCTAAAGCCAAAAACGATGGAAATTCCGACTGAAATTTCTCGCACGTTTCATGATGGTAAACCAAACGTTAACCAGTTCAGCCTCCATGATTTGCAGGTTAAGATTCCTTGCATGATCGGGAGAAGCCCGTGCTAGCCGCAGCCAATTTCATCCTCTTTTTGGTCTATTGCGTCGCCGCCATCGGATTGGGGGCGTTTGCCTTCTATATCCAAGAAGTCAGCCTTGCAGTTTCAGTTTGTATGGGTGGGTTATTGGGCGTTGCGTGCGGCTTATTCCACCTCGCTTTCACGCCGCGCGAAGCAAAGCTCGCCCGCGCTGAAAAGACCCGGATCGACAATGAATTCCAATCCCTGAAGGACATGCATGTTGCAACCCATCAAGAGATTGAAACCCTGAAAACCACGGTGGCAGAAGATGCTGCCGCCCGTGAAGCCGCCTTGGCACGCGAAGTCCGCGAAATCGCCATGCTCCTGACAACCTATGTGCAGAAGAATGAACGTCGGCGCGAAGCCTCAGCCATCGAAGGCCAAAAGCTGACGCCGCGCCGCTCGGATCAAAATCTCTTGGCGGCTGTTCGCTCCGCGCTCGAAGAAAACCGGATTGAGCTGCATCTACAGCCCATCGTCGCGCTGCCCCAGCGCAAAACTGTCTATTATGAAGGCTTCACCCGCCTGCGTGATCCTTCTGGCGCGGTCATTCTGCCTAGCGAATTCCTGCGCGTGGCAGAGCCTTCCGGTCTGGTTGGCGAGATCGACAATCTCCTATTGCTTCGCTGCGTTCAGATCGCCCGTCGCCTCTTGAAGCAAGATCGGCGCATTGGGCTGTTCTGCAATATCTCGACGACAAGCTTGGGGGACGAGACCTTCTTCCCGCAATTCATTGCCTTCCTGCGCGATAACAAGGATTTGGCAGGCTCGATCATTTTCGAATTGACGCGCGACTCGTTTGAGAAAATCCCGATGGCCGCCGAGCGCAATATGGGCCGCCTGTTCGATCTGGGCTTCCGTTTCTCGATTGACCGCTGCGAGACCCTCGACCTCGACTTGCGCAAGCTGGAACGGATGGGCGTGCGCTATGTGAAGATTGCTGGCGATAAATTGGTGCAGCAATTGGTGGAAGCCAAAGCCGTGCCTGTAACCGGCCTCAATCGCCAGTTTGAGCCCGCCGACGTCTCCGCCCTCTTCTCACGCTATGGGGTCGAGCTGATTGCCGACCGCGTCGAGACCGAACGCACCATTGTCGAAATCTTGGAACTCGACATCGGCCACGCGCAAGGCAATCTGTTTGGCAAACCCAAGTCCAGCGCCGAAGTCGTCAAAGCCAGTGAAGAAGGCCCTCGCCTGCGGATGGTCAGCTAAATACTAGCTAGCGCGACAGGTTTGGTTGATGAAGTCGCGGTGGCTTGGGAAAGTCTCCGCCGTTTGCGCCATGAGCGTCTTCAAGCCAGCCAAGTGACGATCGGCTTCCACATGGGTGCGGGTATCGACCAAGGGATCATATCCGGTTGGTTCCACAAACTGGCCTAGATAAACCGCCAGCCAACTTGGATTGAGGAAGAGTTCTGGCCCATCAGAGACCATGCGGCCGTATTTGCGGAAATGCGCCATCTTATAAGTCAACGTGTCCGGCAAGCTCATAGACGCGCAATAGCGCCAAAGCTCCGTATCATCGCGCTCGGTCGCGCAATAATGCAGGATGAGAAAGTCACGAATCCGTTCCCACTCATAGGTGCTCAGGCGATTGAACTCTGTTTCCAAAACTGGATCGACCGTCTTATCAGGGAAGAGTGCCAAGAAGCGGGTGATGCCAGTTTGAATGAGGTGAAGGCTGGTTGATTCCAGCGGCTCCATAAAGCCGGCAGCCAGACCAATTGCGACACAATTCTTGTGCCAGATCTTCTTTCGTTTGCCGGTGGTAAAGCGCAAAGGACGGGGATCGGCCAAGGCCTTACCGTCGATATTGGCCAGCAAAGTCCGCTCCACCTCATCGTCGGAAATAAAGCCACTGGAATAGACATAGCCATTGCCAATGCGATGCTGCAGCGGAATACGCCATTGCCAACCTGCCTCGCGCGCAGTCGAACGGGTATAGGGCGTAAACTCGCCGCCATGTTCGCATGGCACCGCCATAGCCCGATCACACGGCAGCCAATGGCTCCAATCCTCATAACCCGCCTTCAGCGCGCCTTCGATCAACAGGCCACGGAAGCCAGAGCAATCAATAAAGAAATCGCCTTCAACCTTGCGGCCATCGTCCAACGTCACGTGGGTGATGCGCCCATCTTCGCCATCTAAGCCAACATCAGCGATTTTGCCTTCCATCCGCACGACCCCGCGTGCCTCGCTGTAGGACCGCAGGAATCGCGCATAGAGCCCGGCATCAAAGTGATAGGCATAGTCGAAGGTTGATTGAATCAGGCGCGGATCTTGGGTTGGCGGCGCAAAGCGTCCGCGCTTGGCGACCTGCCAAGCCATGGTGAATTCATCGAGCGAGCCAGGATCGCGGCCCGTCTGGCGCGCACGCAAATAATATTGGTGCAGCGGCACCATATCAAAGTCGGCCCCATAGGTTCCAAACGGGTGGAAATAGCGATGGCCTTGGCGGCCCCAATTCACAAATTCAATCCCCAGCTTAAACGTGCCTTGGGTGCGAACGACGAAGTCTTTCTCGTCGAGGCCGAGCGAGCGATTAAAAACCTTGATGGGTGGAATAGTGGCTTCACCAACGCCGACGGTGCCGATTTCATCGGATTCAATCAGGGTGATGGTACAGCCTCGCCCCGCAGCATTGGCGATAGCAGACGCCGCCATCCAGCCGGCAGACCCGCCGCCAACAATCACCAAGCGTTCAAGCTTTTGGCTCTGACCCTGCATAATGCCCCCCGACCTCATCTCATGTTCCGATATAACCACAACAGTCGAGATGACGAGTCTGTGTTGTTGCAACGCTGCACCAGTTTGACAACTTTGTCGCATTTACCTGCATTCGCAGCCACTTTCCCATTGCACAATCGTTGTGATTTTGTCATGTAGCTTTCCTACACGTTCACAAATAAATGATTGCTGGACGTATTTTGGATGCTGATTCAAGGCACTTGGGTCAGTTTTAGGAGCGGAATATCGTCGGGCGGCCCACTATTTGGCTGATAACC
>CALRLV020000342.1:0-3231 GCA_943368895.1 Ferrovibrio terrae | reverse complement strand
AATCAGGTGGCCACCAAGGTCGAAGGGGCTTTGGCCTCCATTGAGGGCGTCAAGAAAATGACGACCACCTTGGTCACAGGTGGTTCAACCACCTTCGTGGAATTGCAAATTGGCACTGATATTTCGAAAGCGGTTGACGATGCGCGTGCCGCCGTGTCGCAAATTCGTTCGGACCTTCCAGATGGGATTACTGAGCCGCAAGTCGCCCGGATCGACTTCAGCGATCAAGAGCCTTTGGCAATTTACTCCGTCCGTGGCCCGGATATGCCCACAGAAGATATTTCCTGGCTGATTGACCGCGAATTTAGCCGCCAATTGTTGGGCGTAAGAGGCGTTGGCCGGGTGGAACGCTGGGGCGGCGCTAGCCGCCAAATCACCGTTGATTTGGACCCAGCCCGCTTGACTGCTTTTGGCGCCACAGCCTCCCAGGTCAGTCGCGCGCTTCGAAGTCAGAACATCGACTTGCCTGCCGGCAAATCAGAATCTGGCGCAGGGGAGCAGACTATCCGCGCCTTGGGTTCTGCAAAGACCGTCGAAGAACTGCGCAAAACGCCAATCGTCTTGAGCGGTGGTCGTGTTGTCCGCCTTTCTGATATTGCCGATGTCCGGGATGGGTCGAGTGAATTGCGCGGCATTGGCCGCTTTAATGACCAACCCGTCGTGATGTTCCAGGTATTGCGCTCAAAAACGGCCAGTTCGTTGAAGGCCTATGAGGCCGTCAAGCTGAAAATCGAAGAACTCCGTAAAGCCTATCCAAATTTGATCATCGAACCCGTGTTCACCCCAACCGACTATGTCCAAGAAAGCTTCGACATGTCGATGGAGACATTGTTTGAAGGTGCCTTGTTGGCGACCTTGGTGGTTGCGGTCTTCTTGGGTGGATGGCGACCTGTTATTGCCGCTGCGGCCATCATTACTGTCAGTTTGCTAGGCCTTGCTTGGGTTATCAAAGCCACAACCGGAGTGGTCATTTCCAAGACGGCTTTGCTTGCTATTGGAACTGTAATCCTAGGCATCGTGACATTCGTCATCAAGGATGGGCGAGCGACTTTCCTGGCGGCAATCGCCATCCCCTTGTCGACCATTCCAACCTTCTGGGTAATGAGCCTTTTGGGCTTTACTTTGAATGATGTGACGCTTCTCGCACTTGCTTTGGTGGCCGGTATCTTGGTCGATGACGCGATTGTGGAAATCGAAAACATCATCCGTCACATCCGGATGGGCAAGTCGCCTTATTCGGCGGCTTTGGAAGCCGCGGACGAGATTGGTCTGGCGGTGGTTGCAACCACGGCGACGATTGTCGCTGTGTTCGCGCCTGTATCCTTCATGACGGGCATCGTTGGACAATTCTTCAAGAGCTTTGGTTTGACCGTTGCGGTAGCGGTGTTGTTCTCGCTTTTGGTCGCACGTCTCATCACGCCATTGCTGGCAGCCTTTATTCTCACGCGCTCTCCGCCAGAGCATGAAGGTGAGGCGGGCAAGCGCTATATTGCCTTCCTTGAGATGGCTTTGCGTAATCGCTGGAAAACTGTTGGCGTCGGTCTTGCGGTGATGGTCGTGTCCGTCGTTATGGTAGTCTTTGCGCCCAAAACCTTTACGCCGACTATCGACCAAGGCTTTGTGCAGATGCGCATCGACTTGCCGCCGGGCCTTTCGCCAGACGAGGCCGATGAGCGGGCACGTGAAGTGGCGGGTATCGTCATGGATCGACCTGAAACCAAGTCTGTGGTGCAAAGCGTCAATGGCGACTTGACCGGTGCCACCTACTTCATCTCGCTGGTCGAACGCAAAGAACGCGATATCTCTCAGCAAAAATATGAGGACGAACTCCGCAAGTCCATTGGCATGGTGCCGGGCATTCGCGCACGCTTTGGCGGTGGTTGGGGCTCTGGTGGTCTATCGATTAACTTGACGTCTGATGATCCAGATGCGCTCGCAGCCGCCACCCAACGCGTCATGAACGAGATGCGGAAAAAGGAGTGGGCCGTTGACTTGCGGTCCTCAGCAGACTTAACCCGCCCTGAACTCCACATCATGCCAAAGCGGGAAGAAGCAGCGCGCCTTGGTGTTTCCATTGCAGAAATCGCAACGGCATCTCGCTTGGCAACAACAGGCGATATTGAGCTCAACCTCGCCAAGTTTAATGCCGGTGAGCGTCAAATCCCGATCCTCGTGCGCTTGGCGCGGGAAAACCGGGCTGACATCGAAGCAATCGGTGCCTTGAGGGTGAACACGGCAACAGGTGAGACTGTGCCTTTGAGTGCGGTTGCCGACATTCAATTCGGTGGCGGCGAAGCCCGCATCACACGGGAGGACCGTCAACGTGTCGTGACCATCTCGTCTGGCTTGGCCGCTGGAAAGCCGCTTGGCCCCGCCTTGCAGGAATTGCAGAAGGAGGACTTCTACAAAAATCCAGGCCCAGGGGTGAAAGTGAAGCCAGATGGCGATGCCGAAGAGTTGGGAGATTTGGCTAGTCAGTTTCTTGGTGCCATTCTTCTTGGCGTCCTGCTCATCTATTGCGTGCTGGTTCTGTTGTTCAAAGACTTCCTGCATCCATTTACCATTCTATCGGTCATTCTCTTGGCTCCAGCAGGTGCGTTCATCGCACTTGGGATCGTTCAAGAACCGCTTTCTCTGCCAGTGTGGATTGGCCTCCTGATGCTCGTTGGGATTGTGATCAAGAACTCGATCCTCTTGGTCGACTTTGTGATCGAGGCTCAGCATCGTGGTGTGCCGCGTCACGAGGCCTTGCTTGATGCGGCTCGTAAGCGTTCGCGCCCGATCATCATGACCACGATTGCGATGATCGCCGGCATGGTGCCTGCGGCGATGACCACAGCCGGTGCTGGTGCGTTCCGGCACGGGATGGCGATTGCAGTGATTGGTGGTCTTAGCTTGTCCACCGTGTTGAGTCTGATCTTCGTGCCTGCCGTCTACACGTTGATCGATGATCTGGATCAGAGGATCAAGCGCTTCTTCTCGAAGGTCCCTACTGTGACCAGTGAAGACAAGGCGATTGCTTTGAAAGAAGAAGTGGAACGACGGGCCAGCCAAGCGGCCGCCGAATAGGCTGGCCAAAGCCTGTATATCAAAAGGGGCCCCGTTTGGGGCCCCTTTTTCGTTGTAGTGGAAGTGCCGATCAGCGGAATGGCGGCTCATCAAAGCTGCGCAGCTTGCGTGAGTGCAGCACAACCCCATCAAGGCGCATCTTTTCAATGGCTGCGATGCCAA
>CALRLV020000341.1:0-3232 GCA_943368895.1 Ferrovibrio terrae | reverse complement strand
GACCCCGCTGGGGCCGTCCGCCTCGAAAAACCTAAGCTTGAAACCGCAGATGGCAGCGTGGCTACGGCAGATGAGGGTATTTGGGCGCAGGATGCCCAGACCTTATCACTAAAGGGCAATGTCATTTTCTCGCGCAAAACCGGTGAGCGGGCGACAGGCGTTTCGGCGATGTGGACCTCTGACCCATCTGTCCTCACCCTTGAAGGCGGGACCCAAATTGTTTTGCCAAGTGGCGAGGCCGCTACTGCCCAAGCGCTGCAATGGGATGAAGCGAAAGGGGCGGTCGCCCTTTTGGGAAATGTACGCGTGACCTTCAAAAATGGCGAAGCTACTTCAGACCGCGCCTATTTCGATAAAGAAACACGAACTTTGACCGGCACAGGCGCAATCCGAATTCGATCAGAGCTAGGCACAGGGGCCGCTGACCGCTATGAGTATAATACGCAAAGCCGCAGACTGCGCCTGACGGGTAACGTGATCGCCCAACTTAACTGACAAAACTAATGTCGGGCACGGGCGTCTGGTGGCTAGAAGTGACGAATCTCTATCAATGGACTTGATATGACCCAGTTTAAAAAGCTTGCTGCACCTAGTTTCGCGATCCTGCTCGGCCTTGGCTTGGTGGGCGGCGCGGCTTTGGCGCAAACAACCAGCGGCAACGGTCCGATTGAAGTGTCGGCCAATGACTTGGTCTATGACCCAGCAGCGGGCGTTAGCACTTTGGTTGGCAATGCTTCGGTGGCCCAAGATGGGGCCGTGTTGCGGGCACCGCGGATCCGCGTGACTTATTTGCGCGGCACCAATGGGGCCAACGGCGATATCGACAAAGTCTATACTGAGGGGGAGACATTTTATGTCACCCCGACGGAAAAAATCCGTGGGGATCGGGCGATTTTTGACGCCCCCGCTAATACGGTGCAGTTCTTCGGAAATGTTGTCGCCGTCCAAGGCCAAAGCGTTTTGAAGGGCTCGATGCTGACGTTGAACACCAAGACGCGGGCTTCGACCATGCGCGGCATGGACGGGCGGGTGCGGGCCGTGATTTTCCCGAACAATGGCCAAGCGACCAAGGGCGGCCCAGCCTCCAAATGAGTTCGCAACCCGATCGTGCCAGACGCTAAATGGATTTTCGAGCATGAGTCGACCCCAAACCGCCACCAGTGCTGGATCGCCTAATGAAATGGGCCTGATCGCGCGCGACCTTGGCAAGGCCTATAAGGGCCGCCAAGTCGTCAATGGCGTTTCGCTAAGCCTCAAGCGTGGTGAGGTCTTGGGGCTGCTAGGACCCAATGGCGCGGGCAAAACTACCTGTTTTTATATGGTTATGGGTCTGATCCAGCCTGATTTTGGCGATATCTCAATCGACGGACAGGATGTAACGCTGCTCCCCATGTATGTTCGGGCGCGCTTGGGTCTTGGCTATTTGCCACAAGAGCCTTCGATTTTCCGTGGGATGAGCGTCGAAGACAATGTTCTGGCGGTGCTGGAAACGATTGAGCCCGATGCTGTGACTCGCCAAGCGCGCGCGACGGAACTTTTGACCGAATTGCGAATCGATCGTCTGCGCAAACAGCGCGCAACCTCGCTCTCTGGCGGAGAAAGGCGCCGCCTAGAGATCGCGCGAGCCCTTGCGACCGACCCTTCCTTTATCCTTTTGGACGAGCCTTTTGCAGGGATTGATCCGCTGGCTATCGCCGATATCCGTGATTTGATTGGGTTTTTGAAGCAGCGTGGCATTGGTGTGTTAATCACTGATCATAATGTCAGAGATACACTGAATATTATTGATCGTGCGACTATCATATTTGACGGCGAGGTCCTGTTTGAAGGTTCGCCAGACGAAGTGTTACACCAGCCCGACGTTCGCCGTGTTTATCTTGGAGCGGACTTTAAGGCTTAACGGGGACGAGTTGAATGGCTATCGCACCGCGCATGGAGCTTCGACAGGGCCAAGGCCTTGTTATGACGCCCCAATTGCAGCAAGCGATCAAGCTGTTGCAAATGTCCACCATTGAACTGGCTGTCTATGTCGAGCAAGAATTAGAGCGAAATCCGGTGCTGGAGCGCGTCGATGACGCTGAAGACTTTGGCATCCAGGATACGCCCGATGTCGACCCTCGCGAGGCGGTCGCCGCTGCCGACGGTCCCCAAGAATTATGTGCCAATGGCGAGGGGCCTGATCCCCATGCCGAGGCTGCCCTAGATGCCAGCTATGAGGATGTGCACAGCGATGCCGATATGCCGGCCAGCGAAGCCATCGGCTCGACCGTGGATTGGAGCAAGGCGGGCGAGGGCCGGGGCGGCTTTGAGGATTTAGACGATTTCGAAAGCCGTCTGACTCAAACGGTCTCGCTGCGCGATCATTTAGAAAGCCAAGCCGTCCTTGCCTTTTCGTCACCCGTTGACCGGATGGTTGCGAGCTATCTGATCGATCACGTCGATGATGCCGGCTATTTGCGTGCCGATATGAGTGAAGTGGCCGAGCGTTTGGGCATTGCCCACGATGCGTTGGAACTTGTGGTCCAAACCCTGCAGACCTTTGACCCAACCGGTGTCTGTGCGCGCAGTGTGGAAGAATGTTTGGCTGCGCAACTTAAAGAGCGCGACCGGTATGATCCCGCCATGGAAGCGCTTTTGGCAAACCTACCTTTATTGGCGCGTCATGACCTCAAGAGCCTCTATGATATTTGCGGCGTCGACGGGGCCGATCTGGCCGACATGATCGCCGAAATCCGTGCCTTAACGCCCAAGCCCGGCGCGACCTTTGGCAGTGCGGAATCAAGCGCCATCATCCCCGACGTTTTTGTCCGCGAAGGGCCGATGGGCACATGGTTGATTGAGTTGAACTCCGACACGCTTCCGCGCGTGTTGGTTAATAATGCCTATGCCGAAAGCGTGTCGCGCCAGGCCCGCTCACAAGACGAACGGTCCTATCTCGCAGAAGCGCAAGCCGATGCCAATTGGCTGGTCAAAAGCCTCGACCAGCGCGCCCGCACGATCTTGAAAGTGGCTAAGGAAATCGTCCGCCAACAAGACGGCTTTTTGACCTATGGCGTCGCCCACTTGCGCCCGCTGATCCTGAAGGACGTGGCGCGCGCGATTGAGATGCACGAATCCACGGTGTCGCGCGTTACCAGCAATAAGTTCATTTCGACCCCACGCGGCGTGTTTGAGCTAAAATACTTCTTCACCACGGCCATTCATGCGTCCGATGGCGGAGAGTCGCATTCTG
>CALRLV020000340.1:0-3265 GCA_943368895.1 Ferrovibrio terrae | reverse complement strand
TGGCTTGGGACAAGGCCAACCCAGCCTAAGCGGGCAAAGGATGAGGACAGGCCTTGCGCACCTGCGCGGGGCGTGGCACGCCCGTGCCTGTGTCGTCACCTACCAGCCCTCCCCGTCCCGGTCTCCTTGATTGGAGCCTTTTGGCCACTTTGGTCATCTTGTGGGGCTCTGCCTATGCGGGCACCCATATTGGCGTAGAAGTGTTGCCGCCAGCCGTTCTGGTGGCATGCCGGCTATGCATCGGGGCATTTGTGCTGGGTCTTGGATGTATCGGGATGCGGGCGCGCCTGCCGGGCTTGACCGACTATAAGACCTGGGGCGTGCTGACCCTGATTGGCGCGACCGGAACCCTCTTGCCCTTCCTGTTGATTTCCATTGCACAAAAGACGGTACCGTCTGCTTTGGCCGCCATCTATATTGCCGCAGCGCCGTTGACGGTCGCCATTCTCTGCCATTTTCTGGTGCCGAGTGAGCGGCTGAACCTAAAGCGCGCGGTAGGTGTGGGTGTCGGCTTTTTGGGCGTTTGCCTGTTGTTTGCCCCGGCCCTATCCGATCATGGCATTGGGGCGACGCCGGTTGTTTCGCAATTGCTGCTGCTTGCTGCAGCGGTGCTATATGGCTCGACCAGTGTGATGGTGCGCATGGTCAATCCAAACCTACATCCGGTGGCGATGAGCTGTGGCTTTGTGCTGGTAGCCGCCATTTTATCCTTGCCGCTAGCCATTCAAGCTTGGCCAGAAGCCGGGGTCCATTTAGAGGCCCGCCACATCTTTGCCATTCTGGGCCTAGGCGTTTTATCGACGGGGGTTGCAAACCTCGTCTATGTGCTAACGATCCGGCGGGTCGGACCGGTCTTTATGTCCAATGTCGGCAATCTTGCCCCCTTCTGGTCGATCCTTGTCGGCGCCTTGGCTTTTGGTGAGGCCCTGCCCGCAACTACTTTTGCTGCCTTGGCGATTTTGTTGTTTGGCGTCTGGTTGGTGCAACGCCAAGGCGCTCGCTAAGCCTTAGCGTTGGTGGTGCGACACTTGTCGCTGCAATAGAGCACTTGGTCCCAATCGCGCGCCCATTTCTTGCGCCACGAAAAAGGCCTGCCGCAGGCTTTGCACGGCTTGTCGGGCAGATTGGCTTTGGCGACGACCTTACCTTTAGCGTTTTTCACGGGCCACCATCAGGCTTTGTAGGCGCGGACGCACGTTCAAGAATTGACCGTAGAGCCAGTCTAGAAACGGCAAAATCAAGGGCAATTGCGCCAGATAGCCCAAGGGCTGAAACGGCGTGACGTGCTTCCACATAGCTGCAAATGCTTTGGCACCAGAAATCAAAGGCCCGCCCGCCTCTTGCGCATGAAAGCGGGCCAGCATGTCAGCTCGGTCGATCGGGCAGGTGCCGTCGCCAGTCAGGTCCACAAAGGCCACCCTTCCCGCTTTCTGATCTAGCTTTTGATAAAGCGCAATTTCAGCCCGACACAGCGGGCAATCGCCATCAAACCACACCGTTACGCGCGGCTTTCCGGTGCTTTCGAGGCTCATTTGGCTCATGGCTGTACTGCCTGCGACAGATAACAGTGGCAGCCCGGATACGATGTTGACGCGCTGTCAGCTTTTCGCCAAGCTATTGCAACTAGGTGCATTTGGTACCCCCAAGAACAAAGATTTATCCCGGTACAGGTGCTGAGAGCCATGAAATCCACTTCCGTTTCCGTTCAGAAAGTTAGGGCGGAGAGCCCCGAAAGCAACCAGTCTGGCAAGCGCGAGCAGACCAAACTTGCCAATCGGGCCGCCATTCTTGAAGCCGGGCGACAGATTTTTGCTGAATTGGGCTATGAAGGCACCACTGTGCGCGACATCATTCGCCGCACCGAACTCGCCTCTGGCACTTTTTACAATTATTTCAAATCCAAGGAAGAAGTCTTCCACGCCCTGCATGACGATGGGGTGGCACGGTTTAAGCCGCTCTTGCGGGCAGCACGCGAAAATGCGGGGCAAGATTTCCAAGCCTTTATGATCACGGCCTTTGAGGCCTATTTCCAGTTCCTGCTGAACGATCAAGCCGTCGACCGCGAGATGGCAGCCATGCCGGAATGGACCCGCGTCCGCTTCGATACGCCTGAAAGCTTGGCCCTATTTGATGAGTTAAAGGGCGATATCGTCGCTTTTGCTACCGAGTTTTAACTAGACCATGTCGACCCTGAACTTCTGACCGCTTCTTGCGTCGGGATCGCACAAGAAATTGGCGACCGCCTGTTGCGCGGCAGAATCAAGGATATTCAGGCTGCGGCGCGATTTGCGGCCTATTTTGTGCTGGGTGGATCTCAGCGCGTACAGAGCGAGATGCAAGCATGAGCCTTCAGAAGACCATCATCAATTTGCTGTTGAAACTGCCAGACCCCATCCTTGTTTCCATGGCAGGCGGGAAGCCAGTTGTGCGCGATGGCCGGACTTTAGATGCCCGCTTTCAGTTCATTGCCCATAGCGTGACAAAACGCGGCCCCCCGCCCGAACTGACCAAGGAATTTGCCCGTCAAGGGACAGAGATTTTGACCGTGCTGTTTGGTGGCCCCTTGGAACCTGGCGTCAGCTGTCAGGAACACACGCTGGCCCTTGAAGGACGCAATATTCCTGCCCGCAGTTATCGCCCCTCTAACCAAAATCCTGATGCGCCGCTGTTGGTCTTCTATCATTTTGGTGGCGGCGTGGTTGGCAGTCTTGAGACCTGCCATGCGCTTTGCTCAATCCTTGCCAAGACGATTGGCTGTCCGGTCCTGTCGGTTGATTACCGCCTTGCGCCAGAACATCCTTGGCCAGCAGGCCTAAATGACGCCATCGATTCTTATCTTTGGGCCCGTGACCATGCCCAAGAGTTTGGCGCACCAGCTGGTGTTGCAGCCGTTGGCGGTGATTCCATGGGGGGCAATTTCAGCGCGATCATAGCGCAAGAAATGCAGAGACGTGAGTTGCCGCAGCCCTTCCTGCAGCTTCTCATCTATCCAGCCACCACCATTCTTGAGACCGAAGGCTCCATGCAATCCTGCGCTGATGCCTATCCGCTGACGGCAGACATCATGGCTTGGTTCATGGCCAATTATCTGCCTAATGCAAACCTAGGCGAGGATTTGCGTGTCTCGCCCGCGCTGGCCACAAGCCTTGCGGGTCTTGCGCCCGCCATTGTCATCACCGCCGGCCACGACCCGCTGCGAGACCAAGGTAAGGCCTATGCTGAAGCGCTCGAAGCCGCTGACGTCAAAGTGCATTTCCAATGCTAC
>CALRLV020000339.1:0-3303 GCA_943368895.1 Ferrovibrio terrae | reverse complement strand
CATCGCAACAAGCCTTAAAACGCAGACCGGAGCCTTGGCCTTATTGGGCCTGGGCTCTGTTGGTTTAGACGTTGCGCGGGCAGATCAGTTTTCTGACCTCGACTTTTTTGCAATTGCCGAGCCGCAAACCGCAAACGCGTTGCGCGAGGACTTGGGCTGGCTATCATCCATTCAGCCCCTGACCTTCGCGCATCGCAATACGGCCGATGGATGGAAAGTCTTGTTTGAGGATGGGATATTCGCCGAATTTGCCGTGTTCTCGCCCGAGCAATTATCCCACATCCCGTTTCAAGCCGGACGACTGGTTTGGGCGCAGGCAAGCTTTGATACCAATCTTTTGACACCAACTCGGCACGCCGATTCTGTCGACCTTCAGTGGGCGGTGTCAGAGGCATTGACCTGTCTTTATGTCGGTCTGGGGCGGTTTTGGCGGGGTGAGCGTCTCGCCGCACAGCGTATGATCCAAGGCAATGCCCTCGATCTTGTTTTGAAGGTCATGCTGGCAGGTGACCAGAGCAAGCAGGACACAGACCCGTTTAATCCGAGCCGTCGGGCTGAGATGATTTGGCCTGAACGACGTGCTTTCTTGGAACAGGCGTGCGCGGGTTATGGTCATTGCATTGAGGCGGCTCAAATTCTTTTGAACGAGCTTACCCGCTTCGACCCCTTGTCCTCCGGCTTGGTGGCCGCGATTGAGGCGCTCCTCCAAGCGCCGACCCTGAAAGACGAAGATGCAGCTTTCTGAATTTGATTTTGACCTCCCGGAAGAATTGATCGCGCTGCGGCCAGCGGTGCCACGCGATTCGGCGCGTCTTTTAGTGTCACGTCCCAATCATGCCATTGAGGACGCCATCGTCTCTGGTTTGCCTGGCTTTTTTCGGGCTGGTGACGTTTTGATTTTTAATGACACGCGGACCTTGGCGGCATCTCTCAAAGCCACGCGGGCACAACGCGGGCCGGTTGGTGGACCTGTTTCGGTGGATATTAATCTCCATCAACGCCTGGATAGTGCGAGCTGGAAGGCCTTTGCGCGCCCTGCAAAACGGGTCGCACTTGGTGATGTTTTGACCATTTGTGATTCTTTGCAGGCAGAAGTGGTCGGGCTTGGTGACGCCGGTGAGGTAACCTTAGCCTTTTCGAAGTCTGGGGCTGATCTCGATCAAGCGATTGCTCAATCCGGCTCGATGCCTTTACCGCCCTATATCGCACGCAAACGGGCCGTCGATGCCCGAGATGCCCAAGACTATCAAACAATCTATGCCCGCGCTGAAGGATCTGTAGCAACTCCGACAGCCGGATTGCATTTTACCCCAGCCCTCCTCAAAGCCTTAGATGATGCAGGCATTGAGCGGCATTGGGTCACGCTCCATGTTGGCGCGGGCACTTTCTTGCCGGTCAAAGTGGACAATATCCACGACCATGTGATGCACGCCGAGACCTATGAAGTCAGCGCACAGACGGCAGCAGCGGTGGCGCGCGCCAAAGCTGAGGGTCGGCGAGTCATCGCGGTTGGCACGACCAGCCTGCGGACGTTGGAATCGATAGCCGATCCAGATGGCCAAATTACTTATGGCGCTGGCGATACGTCTATTTTCATTACGCCGGGCTATCGGTTCAAGGTGGTGGACGGCCTGATCACCAATTTCCACCTGCCAAAATCAACGCTTTTGATGTTGGTTGGGGCCTTGATTGGGATGAAAGCTTTGCGAGACGTCTATCGACATGCCATTGACGGGCGCTATCGCTTCTATTCATACGGCGACGCCAGTCTGCTTTGGAAAGCAACAATTTCATGAGCTTTAGCTTCACCCGCCATGTAACAGATGGTTTGGCACGCACGGGCGTGCTGGACACCCCGCGGGGTCAGATCCGAACCCCTGCTTTCATGCCAGTTGGTACGGCCGCCACGGTGAAAGCCATGAGTGTTGATCAAGTGAAGTCAACAGGTGCCGACATTTTGTTGGGCAATACGTATCATCTGATGTTGCGCCCCGGGGGCGAACGCTTGGCGCGGTTAGGCGGTCTGCACCACTTTATGGGTTGGGATAAGCCGATTTTGACTGATTCTGGCGGCTTTCAGGTCTGGTCGTTGGCTGGTTTGCGTAAAATGAGCGAGGCAGGTGTCGAATTCAGAAGCCATATCGACGGCTCGAAACATATGTTGACGCCAGAGCGCTCAATCGAATTGCAAGCCGATTTGATCGGATCCGACATCATTATGCAATTGGACGAGTGCACCACCTTTGGGTCGTCCCACGAAGAAGCTTTGGTTTCGTTAGAATTATCTGCCCGTTGGGGCGCGAGGTCTAAGCAAGCCTTTGGCGGTACCCGACCAACTCAAGCCCTATTTGGGATCGTGCAGGGCTCGGTGTTCCCAGATTTGCGTGCGCGTTCTGCTGAGGCGCTAAAATCGATCGGTTTTGATGGCTATGCCATTGGTGGGTTGGCAGTAGGCGAGGGGCACGAACTGATGTGTCAAACGCTGGATGTCACGGTGCCGGAATTGCCTCAAGACAAGCCCCGTTATTTGATGGGAGTCGGCAAGCCGATTGATCTACTCGAAGCCGTTGCGCGCGGGGTTGATATGTTTGACTGTGTTCTACCCACACGGGCCGGACGACACGGTCAAGCTTGGACCTGGGATGGGCCAATCAATATTAAGAATGCCCGATTCGCCGAGGATGCAGCCCCTATTGATCCAGAAAGCACTTGCCCCGCCAGCAGAGATTGGTCCAAGGCCTATTTGCATCATTTGTTCAAAGCTGAAGAGATTCTCGGGCAAACCTTATTGTCTTGGCACAATCTGGGCTTTTATCAGGATTTGATGGCACACTTGCGGTCCGCGATTGAAGCGGGCGAGTTTGCCCAAACGCGTCAAACTCTTCGAGCAAGATGGGGATTTGAGCCGGCTTAGCTGTCTTTGCCAAGCACCAGTAACCTGTCGGCCTAATTCAGCATTTCTTCGAATCAGCCAGTCCGCGCAAATATCCACGACGTACCATGCCGCGCTGCTCAGCTTCCGCATACAACCGATCCGCCTTGGAAGCCCCGGTCAACATCCGTACCAAGCTCCGCTGCGGAACGAGCATGGAACCTACCCCGCGAACGGCTTCGGTCGCACCCTCGCGTGCTATCGTCCCGCCACGTGTCACCATGGAGCGTTCATCGTGGCCAGCGGGTGCTTCGACGTCGCCTTGCAGCGCCGCATCTAATTGCTGGATTTCATATTGAATCCACTCGCAGCTCTGTCCCGTCGGCGGAGCGTAGGGGTCACCGATTCGAGCTAAAGCGGCGGGTATCTTT
>CALRLV020000338.1:0-3381 GCA_943368895.1 Ferrovibrio terrae | reverse complement strand
AGAAATAGCGCGCATCATTCAGGCGGGCGGCCAGCACGCGGGCATTACCGAGTGCGATTTTCTTGCCGCCATCGGTCGCCTTCACATTGGACACCACGATGAAGTGCGGTGCGAGGCCACCAGTGTTTGGATCGCGAACAACAAAATATTTCTGATTGACGCGCAAGGTCAGTCGGATGACTTCAGGCGGTAAATCCAAGAAGGCGGGATCCATATCGCCCATGATCACATGGGGTTCATCTACCAGACCACAGACTTCTTCTAAAAGCCCTTCATCATCAATAAGTTCAAGGTTACGCGCATGACAAAGCGTCTGGGCGTCTGCCTTGATTTGAGCCTTGCGCTGATCCCGGTCGAGGACGACATGGGCAGCGGCGAGCTTGGCCTCATAATCCTCAAAATCCTTGACTTCAAATAGGCCAGTGCCATGGAAGCGATGGCCTTCACTGATGTTGCTTGCGGCAATGCCATCGACCTCAAACGGTACGATTTCGCCGTCAAACACAGCCAAAATCCGATGCAACGGCCGCACCCAACGCAATGTCCCCTCACCCCAGCGCATGCTCTTGGGCCAAGGGAAGTTGCGGATAATGTCGGGCACAATTTCTGCCAAAGCATCTGGCGTTGCCCGGCCGGGCTTTACCAGATCAGCGACATAGAAATCACCCTTTTTCGGGTCAGAGACGACGCGGGCTTGGGCGATGTCGGTCAGACCCGCCCCACGCAAAAATCCTTCGATGGCTTGGGTGGGCGCATCGACTTTGGGGCCTTTACGCTCTTCACGCACATCAGCGGTCCGCTCTGGCAGGCCTTCAACGACGGCCACCAAACGACGCGGCGCGCTAAAGGTTTCCATCCCACCGGGCAGGAAGCCAGCCTTGGTCAATGCATCCATCAGAAGCTTTTTGAGGTCTTCTGCCGCGCGCTTTTGCATGCGGGCGGGGATTTCTTCAGAGAAAAGTTCAAGCAAGAATTGGGGCATGGTTCAGACCGCCTCTTCTTGGACTGGGGCTTGGGTTTCAGCCCAGAGGACAGCACAGCCCTTGGCCTGATCGCGCACACGGGCGATGAAGCTCTGCCGCTCAGTCGGGGAAACCACGCCGCGCGCGTCGAGCAAATTGAACAAATGCGAGCATTTCAACGCCCAATCAAAAGCCGGCAGTGGCAAGCGCTTGTCGCGCAAATGGCTGCACATATGCTCTGCATCCTCAAACCAGCGCTTGAGCATAGCGGGGTCGGATTCTTCGAAGTTAAAGGTCGATTGCTGGCGCTCATTTTCCAAGAATACATCGCCATAGCTGACACCAAGTCCATTAAAATCAAGGTCATAGACGTTTTCTACGCCTTGCACATACATGGCCAAGCGCTCTAGCCCATAGGTTAGTTCGCCCGACACAGGCTTGCAGTCGAGGCCCCCGACTTGTTGGAAATAGGTGAATTGGGAGACTTCCATCCCGTCACACCAAATCTCCCAGCCTAACCCCCAGGCCCCAACGGTAGGGTTTTCCCAATCATCTTCGACAAAGCGGATGTCATGCAGCGTTGGGTCAATCCCGATCTCATAGAGCGAGTTTAAATAAAGCTCTTGTAGATTGGGCGGGTTAGGCTTCAGGATAACTTGATATTGGTAATAATGGCCCAAGCGATTGGGGTTTTCGCCATAGCGGCCATCCTTGGGGCGGCGCGAAGGCTGCACATAAGCAGCGCGCCAAGGCTTGGGGCCAAGCGCGCGCAACGTGGTGGCGGGATGCAAGGTCCCTGCGCCCACTTCGGTATCATAGGGCTGAAGGATGACGCAGCCTTGACGGGCCCAATAGTCCGAAAGGGTGAGAATAATATCTTGGAAGCTGGGCACTTTGCCAGCAGCCAGCGCCCGCGAGCAAGGCGTTTCGCGTGGGGCAGCTTGAGGAGCAATAGATTGGGTCATGACGATCTGTGCATAAAGCGCAAGCGGCCCCGCTTGCAACAAGCGAGGCCGCATTTAGCGCAGAAGAAGGTGGGAACCTACCCTATTCTTTCAAGCGCAGACTGAAGGTTTCCCGCGCAATCTGCTCAAAGGTCGAGTTCAATTCACTTGCATCGACAGCAAAGGCGCGGTCTGCACTGCCCGCACAGGTGCGCAAGCGGCTGACGGCATCTGTATCAGAGACGTTGATCGCCACTGTATAGAGCTCGACTTTATAAGTGTCGCGAATGGCGGTGCACCAGGACTGCATCCGCTCGTCGAGCGTTGCGCGAGTGGGAGAGCCCGAACAACCCGGCGCACCAGATTCGTTACACCCCCAATAGCCTGGGAAGTTGATAGCCTGCTCGTTTGCACCGTCCGTCATCAAAACCATGACTTTGGTGACTGTCGAGGAATCAAACGGTTCAGGCCGGTTATGCTGGAAGAAGCTGGCCCATTCGGTGCGTGGTGAGAGCGCACGTAACCCCCAACGCAAGCCGACATCAGCATGGGTTCCCCCTGGCGATGGCGACAGACGGTCAATCGTATCGATCAATTGGCTACGGCTGGCCGACAAGCCCAGCATCGGCATCGGACAATTCAAGTTTGGCCCGGTGATGCGGCGGAAGCTATCCCAAGTCTGCCTAGGCACCCACGAGCACCAAGAACCATTGGCATTATTCCACGTGATCTCGTTATAGTCAGCCACACAGCCATTGGCGGTGCCGGTATTCAAATTCAACTGGCAACCGCCGCTGCTGATGCAGGCTTGGCTGCCGTTGAAATTGAAGAAGGCGTTGCGCGTGCCATTATTGTCGCTTTGCGTGCAATTGATGGTCGTAATGCTTTGGCTGCCAGATGGGCACGAATTATAGGGGCAGGAATAGGGATTATTGACGCAAGCGGCGTTCACCGTCGATTTGCCAAAGCTTAAAAACGCGAACCGCTCAGGCTTTTGGCCTGGCAGCATCAATTTGCCTTGTGTTTGTGGCGGTGGTGGCGGCGGCGGCGGCGGTGGCCCCGGAGGTGGAGGTGGTGGCCCTGGAGGTGGCGGCGGACAACCCGTCCAGTTGTCGCACATCCGAGCTACACTCACGCCTTTAGTTCGGGTGGCGTTGCTGACGCGCGGCGGCACCCGCAGGGCATTCCAGCTCATACCAGCCTTAGTATCATCTGTCGCACTTTGGCTTTCACCTGCGCCGGAGATACATCCACGCCAACCAACTGGGGCGAACATTGTGTTCAAGTTAGAAGTGGTTTCGGTAACGTTAGCCGTGCGGTCGATGAGATTGGTTGGTAGCGACCGCGTACCGGCATCAACAGGGCTTCGCACCGTTGCAGCACCATTATCCCACGTCTGATTGGGCACTTCGCTGCGAATATTGACGGTCGTCGTCCAAGGGATAACCGCAACCCGCAGTCGGTCTGGAATCGTG
>CALRLV020000337.1:0-3387 GCA_943368895.1 Ferrovibrio terrae | reverse complement strand
CATGACGCGCGCCAAGCGTTCAGCATCGCAAAACAACACCTTGGGGCCCGAATCCTTCAAGCCATATTCGAGCTCATCTGTGATCCACCAGGCATTCATGCCCACGCAAGCCACGCCAATTGAGATACAGGCCCAATAGAGCAACATCCATTCGGGATAATTACGCATGGCCACGGCCACTCGGTCACCCCGCCGTACGCCCTGGGCCCAGAGCCAAGCGCTTATGGCATTCACCTGTTCATGGGCTTGGCCATAGGTGATGCGCTCATCCTGATAGACCAGATAGTCCCGGTCGCTAAAGGCGATGGTTGAGAGCCAAACAGCACGTATATTGGGCGGGGCATGCTTATAGCTACGGATCAAGCTGCCGCGCACATTGATCTCTTCAATCTCGAAGGGTTGCCCAACTGAAGTCAGTTCCGTCCAAGCCTGCTTGAGTTCCTTATAGTGCATCTCACCCCCCAGAATTGTTTGCACGCGCTTTTTGGATGCGCGCTTTTGTTGTCTGAATGTATCGGGTGTTGTGGGGAGGGGGTCAAGTGGGGGGTGGCGAAAAGGAGCGGGCCACACAATCAGCAAACCGTAAAAATGGCGGACAGGGTGGGATTCGAACCCACGGTAGGCTTCCACCTACGGCGGTTTTCAAGACCGCTGCCTTAAACCACTCGGCCACCTGTCCGCGTTTTGACGCAACATCTGAAAGAAAATGTTAGATCGATAAAATTCGACCTAATTTCCAAGTGTTGATTTCAAACCTCTCTTGTAGAGTGCAACCCGCAGTCGGATCAACCGGCGCGATAAGAATGTCTGCAGAAACTACTGCAGACCAATATGGTGGGACACACAATGGTCCGGGATTCGGCACTGAAGAAGCTTGAAGTAACTTATTGTTTTAAAAATAAAATTATTGATCTGAATGTAGCTGGACCCGTATGGGCCAGCGTGCTGTTCTTCGCAGTTGGATTTGCAGCTTCCCCTGCAGCCGCCGCGCCAAATGCACGCCCGATGGCTGCGACCATCAATAATGAGGCGGCATCTACAGAAGCAGTTTCTGTCAGTAAGCCGACAAGTAAGCCCGTGCGTAAGATCGATACGCGCGCTACTATACCCGCGCCTGCGACGATTAAGGCAAGCACCGCGACAAGCCCGCAAGGTGCACCGATTGAGCGCGTACAAATGGCTTCGCTGCCCCCAGTAACAACGCGCGCAACTAAAGAGGCGGCACCTGCTGAACGCCCCGTGCGCCCAACCCCGATATCTATCCGCGCGTCAGAGCCGGAATCTGCGCCGTCTGTGCGGCCTTCCGACGTGCAGGCCTTTCAAAAAATTGGCGCGCCCTATCAGGTCAATGGCACGTGGTACATTCCAAGCCACGAGCCTGACTATAATGAAGTGGGCACCGCTTCGTGGTATGGTCGCGACTTCCACGGCAAGTCGACCGCCAATGGCGAGCTGTTTGATATGAATATTGTCAGCGCGGCCCACCCAACTCTGCCGATCCCCAGCCTGGTCGAAGTGACCAATTTGACAAATGGCCGTTCCATGGTGGTTCGCGTCAATGATCGCGGCCCATTTGTGGCAGATCGCTTAATCGACCTATCCGCTCGCGGGGCAGAGCTGTTGGGATATCGCGAGCAGGGGTCTACCCAAGTGCGCGTGCGCTATATAGGCCCAGCCGACCCTGAGCCTTTGGTCACCAACGCTAATCTGTCAGCGCCAGGCGAAGAAAAAAAGTGGACTAAACCAACCCCAATCTTGCCGCCGTCTCCGCCTGTCACCCGCGTCGCCGAGCAAAAGCCCGCCAAGCCGGTGAGGCCGACTACGGTTAACACCGACGATGTAGCCTCAGGCCTTTATGTCCAGGCAGGAGCCTTCTCGCGCCGCGCCAATGCAGAGCGTGCGCTGGCCCAAGCGGCGGAGATTGGTCCAGCAAAGATTGTCGAAACCGAGACCGCCTCTGGTACAACTCTTTACCGGATCCTGATCGGACCGGTTCAAAGCCAGAGCGATGCGGCGGCCGTGGCAGAGGCAGTATCCGGACAGGGCGTCAGCGGTGCCCATATCATGGCCTCGCGCAACTAAACTCCAGCCAAGACTGCATCACAGCCCTTGCCTAGAACAGGCGGGCGGGTCACTTCTGTCCGCACCATGTTAGCAGGCAGGTTTTGAAGCATGACGGGCGGCCATTTCATCACCTTGGAAGGCGGCGAGGGGGCCGGAAAGACCACCTTGCTGACATCGCTGAAGGCACGGCTGGAAGGCTTGGGCCATGAAGTCGTTCTGACCCGTGAACCTGGCGGAACGCCGGGGGCCGAGGCCATAAGGGCGCTTTTGGTAACAGGGGCTGCCGATCGCTGGACAGCTTTATCCGAACTCTGCCTCTTTTTTGCGGCACGTGAAGACCATTTAGAGCGCCTAATCCGCCCAGCCCTTGCGCGCGGTGCGATTGTTTTATGCGACCGTTTTTCGGATTCAACCCGGGCCTATCAAGGCCAAGCTGGCGGGGCAGGGCGGGGAGCGGTTGAGGCCCTAGATGGCCTGATTGTCGGACAGACGCAGCCGGATTTGACCCTTATTCTCGATATTGACCCTGCCATTGGTTTGAAGCGGGCTGCCGCGCGCCGGGGCACCGAGGACCGCTTTGAAGGCAAGGCATTTGCGTTCCACACGGCCTTGCGGGCCGCCTATTTGGAAATCGCAGAGACTTTTAAGCACCGCTGCGGCGTTTTGGATGCGTCGGTGTCGCCGGACGAATTGGCCGAAGCTGCCTGGACCCTCTTGGTCGCACGCTTGAAACTGTCATGAGTGACGACGCCCCCACCCCCGATCAAGAGCCCGGTTCACCCCACCCACGTGCGGTGTTTGAGCTGTTTGGTCATGAAGCAGCAGAAGTCGAATTAGCCGACAGCCTTTCAGGCGGGCGCTCGCACCACGCTTGGCTGATCACGGGGCCTAAAGGCGTGGGAAAGGCCACTTTAGCCTATCGGTTTGCCCGCAGATTATTGGGGGCTGCCCGGGATCCTTCTAGCCCGCTCGCCAGCGCCCCAGACGATTTAGTCAGTCGTAAGATCGCCCAAGGCTCGCACGCAGACTTGCGGACGGCCACGCGGCTTGACCCTGAAAAGGGCGAGATTAAGCGCGATGTGACTGTTGCCGCTATTCGCGACCTCACCCAGTTTTTCACGATGACCTCTGATGGGGCAGGGGGCGCGCGGGTCGGCATTGTCGATTGTGCTGATGATATGAGCTCTAACGCCGCCAACGCGCTATTGAAGACATTGGAAGAGCCGCCGCCGGGAGGCACCCTGATTTTGCTGGCCCATGCGCCGGGGCGATTATTGCCAACCTTGCGGTCGCGCTGTCGTCGGCTGGATTTGACGTGCCTGT
>CALRLV020000336.1:0-3400 GCA_943368895.1 Ferrovibrio terrae | reverse complement strand
AATCTGAGATCGATTAACTAGGAACGCTTGCGCACTGCGGCGGCTTCAGGCGGCTTTTCGGCGGCGGCTTCATCGGGATCGGGTTTACGCATCCACATATAAACTGGATAAAGCGGAAACACCCAAGCAAGGCCGGCAACGGCAAAATAGCTGATCTGAGCGTACCAAGGCTTGTCTGCAAACAAGGCACCCACAGAGGCTGCAAAGAACGAATAGACCACTAGGACCACCAGTGTCAGGCTAATTCCGATGGCGCGTCGATGTGTCGCTTTCACATGCTTCTCCCTTGATCCTAGGTCTCTTTAACCTGTAAGCAGGCCGCGCCGCAAACCACGTCGCTGTGACCAGTCCCTTGGGTCAGGGCAGGCCCTTGCCAAGGTGCGCTGGCCAACTAACTGTACCGCTACTTAGGACGCCACGCTGTCATGACCAATGTATTGCCTGTTTCCAACTTGCGTAGCCAGATGACTTTGCCCGAGCAGCGTCAACGCATTTATGATGTCCGCGTCGGTAGCTGGTTGTTTTTTATATCCTTTTTGGTCTTGTGCATGGTCATTGTCGGTGGCGCGACGCGGCTGACAGATTCTGGCCTATCCATCACTCACTGGTCGCCGATTCATGGCGCGATCCCACCCCTCAATGCGGAGCAATGGGCGATTGAGTTTGAGCGCTATCGCCAGATCCCCGAATATCAGTTGCAGAATAAGGGCATGAGCCTGGGTGAGTTTCAGTTTATTTTCTGGTGGGAATGGGCACATCGCCTACTCGGTCGCGTCGTCGGCTTGGCCTTTGCGGTACCGCTTATCGTATTTGCTTTACTGCGGCATTTGCGTCCCAGCATGACACCATGGCTGATTGGGATGTTTGCTTTGGGTGGCCTGCAAGGCTTCATCGGCTGGTGGATGGTGAGCTCCGGCCTGAGTGGTGACCGACTGGATGTGGCTGCTTACCGCTTGGCGACCCATCTTTCCATGGCAATCCTTCTGATGAGCTTGGCCTTATGGACCGCGCTTGACTTATTGACACCCAAGCAACCCCATCAAGGCGACGCAAAGGTTGCACCTTGGGCAATCGGCTTTGTCCTGTTTTTGGCAGTCCAAATCGTGCTGGGTGCGTTTGTCGCGGGCACAGATGCAGGCTTGGTCAATAATGATTGGCCGACCTTTGCCGGCGGGCTTTATCCGAAAGATTATGCGGCATTGAGCCCGCTTTGGCGCAATTTTGTAGAAAACACCTCGACGATCCAATTCAACCACCGCCTTGGGGCCTATGGGATAGGAATCGCGATGGTCTTGGTGTGGCTTCAGACCCGTCGGTCAAGCCAACGCGATGTCGTCGTGTGGGGCAATGCGGTCGCAATTTTGGTAGTGTGCCAAATGGCGCTGGGCATTTCGACTTTGATCGGCTTTGGCCATTGGGCTCCGCCGCAGATCGAAGGCGTTTTACTGGGCATCGGCCATCAAGGCTTGGGTGCGATCTTGTTTGCCTGTGCCATGATGTTGATGCGGGCGACCCTGAAGCCCAAGGTCCAGCCTCTGAAGCTTGCAGTCTAGCATAGGCAGAATGCGTCTTTAGCCTAGCTTTGCGCGCGCGGTCGCGCTAACCCGCTTGACTGAACGCAGGTGACGGATTGCCTCACACTGCAGCCAGTTAGGTGGAGCTTCCTATGACCGCAATTATCGATATCGTTGGCCGTGAAATCCTGGACAGCCGGGGCAATCCGACTGTTGAAGTCGATGTCATCCTCGAAGATGGCTCTTTCGGTCGTGCGGCAGTTCCCTCTGGCGCCTCCACGGGCGCACATGAAGCGGTTGAAAAGCGCGATGGCGACAGCTCGCGCTATTTGGGCAAAGGGGTCCTAGACGCAGTCGAAGCGGTCAATGGCGAGATTTTTGAGACGCTGGAAGGCTTCGAAGCCGAAGACCAGCGCCATATTGACGATATTTTGATCGAGCTCGACGGCACGCCGAACAAGTCACGCCTTGGTGCCAATGCCATCCTCGGCGTCTCATTGGCTGTTGCAAAAGCCGCTGCAGAAGCGGCCAGCCAACCCTTGTACAAATATGTCGGTGGCGTGAATGCGCGCGTGCTGCCCGTACCAATGATGAATATCATCAATGGTGGGGCGCATGCCGACAATCCCATCGACATCCAAGAATTCATGATTATGCCGCTGGGTGCGGACACATTCGGCGAAGCCGTGCGCATGGGCTCGGAAATCTTCCACACGCTGAAGAAATTGCTGAAAGATGCAGGTCACAGCACCAATGTCGGCGATGAAGGCGGCTTTGCGCCAAATCTTTCCTCGGCTGAAGAGGCCTTGAGCGTCATCATGAAGGCCATTGAAAAGGCTGGCTACAAGCCCGGCGAAGATGTGGCGCTGGCGCTGGATTGTGCGGCCACCGAATTCTTCAAAGACGGCAAATACGCCATGGTGGGTGAGGGCAAGACCTTGGCCCCAGAAGAAATGGCGCGCTATCTGGAAGGACTCGTCAACAAATTCCCCATCGTCTCGATCGAAGATGGCATGTCCGAAGACGATTTCGTGGGTTGGGCTGCATTGACCAATCTCTTGGGCAAGAAGTGCCAATTGGTCGGCGATGACTTGTTCGTCACCAATCCGGCGCGTCTGCAGCAAGGTATTCGCGACGGTTTGGCGAATTCCATTCTGGTCAAGGTCAATCAGATCGGCACTTTGTCTGAGACCTTGGATGCGGTCGAAATCGCACACCGCAATGGTTATACTTCGGTCATGTCGCACCGCTCAGGCGAGACTGAAGATTCAACAATTGCCGACCTGGCGGTAGCGACCAATTGCGGTCAGATCAAAACCGGCTCTTTGGCGCGCTCGGATCGGACGGCCAAGTACAACCAATTGATCCGCATCGAAGAAATGCTGGAAGGCCAAGCAGTCTTTGCCGGTCATGGTGCTTTGAAAATCGCCCACGGGTAATTTGCTAACACTTGGTTTACCAAGTTTAGGCACAAGATGGCGTGGGCCCAGCAACTAGCGGCCACGCCACCAAAAGGCATTGTCGGTATGGCATTCTTAAAGGGCATACGTATCTCAACTTTCCTGTTCTCAGGGGTGTTGGTGTATTTTGCTGTGCACTTTTTTGTCGGCCAGCAGGGTGTGCTGTCGTGGCACTCTTATGTGCAGCGCGCCGACAGCCTGATGGCCGAGCGGGACGATCTGGTAAAGCAGCGGGCAGAGCTAGAGCGTAAGTTGGCGCGTTATCGAGCCGGCCAAGTTGATTCGGACTATGTGGAAGAGCGTGCCATGTCTCAATTGGGCCTAGCTGGGCCTGACGATATTGCCGTGTCTTTGCCAAAAACAGCAGCCGTTGCGGCACCTTCTGCATCTTCGCAGACCCCCAATCCGTGAACGCAACTGGACGTC
>CALRLV020000335.1:0-3404 GCA_943368895.1 Ferrovibrio terrae | reverse complement strand
GAAAGAAAAAGGTGCCACGATTGTCGAGATTAATCCGGCTGGCGAAGACTTCTCCACCCAGAATGGCCGCAAGATTCCACCAACCTTGGTACTCGATACCACCCCCGAGATGAGCATCATGCAGGAGGAAATCTTTGGTCCTGTGCTTCCGATCAAAACCTATCAGGATGTCAAAGAAGCAGTCGGCTATGTGAATGCCAATGATCGCCCCTTAGGCCTTTATTATTTCGGGGCTGACCTGAATGAGCAGGAATATGTGTTGAACAACACAACCTCGGGCGGGGTGACGGTCAATGACGTGATCTTCCATATCGCGATGGAAGATTTGCCATTTGGCGGCATCGGCCCGTCCGGCATGGGTTCCTACCACGGCTATGATGGCTTTAAAGAATTCAGCCATGCTCGGTCTGTCTATAGCCAGCTGAAGAAGGATTTGGGCCCAATGAAGGCGTTGCGCCCACCTTATGGCAAGGGCGTCCGCGACTATATTGCGAGCCAAATCAAGCGCTAATGCGCATCTGCTAAAAATAAGAAAAAGGCGCGGGACCCCAGGTCTCGCGCCCTTTTTTGTCTGGCTACAGGCCTTACGGCTTAACCATCGAAAAATGGCCAACATCGATGCGGCCAGTCCGGAAGCCTGCTTCGCAATAGGCCAAATAGAAGCGCCATAATTGCTTGAACCGCTCATCAAAGCCCATGTCTTTGATATGTATCCACTCCGCTAAGAAGGTTTTTGCCCAAGCGGCCAAAGTGTCTGCATAGGAGAGACCGAAAGCCGCTGTGCTCTGCCAGACCAAGCCTGCGCGCGCGACTTCCAATTTAAGGCGGGGAACGCTCGGCAGCATGCCCCCGGGGAAGACATAGCTTTGGATAAAGTCTGCCCGGCTGCGATAATCCTCAAACAAGCGCTCATCAATCGTGATAATTTGCAGACCTGCTTTACCGCCGGGCTTCAGAACCGAATTGACCTTATCAAAATAAGTCGACCAATATTCCTCACCAACGGCTTCGAACATTTCAATCGACACGACGGCATCGAATTGACCCTTGATGTCGCGATAATCCATCAGCTGAATTTCAGCCAAATGGCTTAAGCCTGCTTTTGCTAAACGCTCGGTCGCATATTTATATTGCTCTTCGGAAATGGTGACGCCCGTCACGCGTGCGCCGTATTCGCGCGCCGCAAATTCGGCGAAACCACCCCAGCCACACCCGATTTCCAGCACATGCTGCCCAGCCTTCAGGCTGACTTGCTCTGCCAAAGCGCGATATTTATTCATTTGCGCGCTGGTCAAATCTTGGCCGTCCTTTTCATAAACGGCGGAAGAATAAGTCATGCTGGGATCAAGCCAACGCGAGTAGAAATTATTGCCCAGATCATAATGGGCCAGAATATTCTTCTTCGATCCGGTCTTGGTGTTCCGCTTCAAGAACTTGTGGCGGAAATTATTGATCACCGCCCAAAGGGGACCACCAACCAAAAGCTTTGGCATCAGATCCAAATTTGACGAGAAGACTTCCAGCAAAACTGCAAGGTCTGGCGTGTCCCATTCGCCCGCCATCAAACCTTCCGCAAAACCAATATCACCTTGGGCGGCGACACGCTTGATAAAGCTGAAATTCTTGATTTGCAGCACTGCACTTTTGCCTGGCTTTTCGCCTAGGAAAATCAGTTGGCGCCCATCAGGCAGCCACACCCGAATTTCCCCTTCCACAATATTGCTCATCGCCACCGCCGCCATTTTAAAGGCCATCGGGACTTGGCGGAGTTGACGGGCCAGTTTTGGCGTCATCAACAATGTATTTGCGTTTTGATCGTCACTCATGGGGCGATGGAATCCTACTTAATCTGGCAACACTGACGGGTATGGGTGGCATTGGCTTGTGGTGATAGCGTGCACCTTTTACTAATAATTTCAAGGCCTCCCAGTGGATCGCTAAGACTACTTTCAGCGTCAGGAATGGCATGGCAAAAAATGCCCGGGCCAAGTTCCCGTCCGTCATATTCTGTCTACGCAGCTTAAGCGTTGCTAGATGATCGCGAACTGCATCTGAAAACTTGTCGATGGTCAAGGAGAGGGTCTCGCCACTTGTCCGCAGGGTAAACGCGTAGCGGCCAGATACGTCGAAGAAAGGCGAGACGTGGAAGACTTTGTCGGCCTCCTGATGCTCGACCATTTGACCGCTGGCGGGGGCGACATAGCTGTGGGTTTCGCCAAAAGTGTTATTCACCTCATAAATCACCGCCGCCAAACTCTCGTCGCGGTGATAGGCTAGGAAGACCGAGATCGGATTGAAAACAAATCCCAAGACGCGCGGGAAGGTCAATAAATGGATTGGGCCGCCATCATAGGCGATCTTGGCTGACTCCAATTGGGCCTCAACCCAGCCCCGCAAGGGCGCTCCAGATCGGTCACCATGATCCTTGTCGTAAAAGGCGAGCGGCGCAAACCGATTATGCGCCATCCATTTAAGGCCCCGCACCTGGCTCGCCGGATCATCCACGTCGATCAAGACCTGATAGAGGTCATAAGCCAGACGATGCTCAAACGGCTGGAAGCGGACGTGAATGGTCCGACCACGCATCAAGCCAGGATGGGTCATCTCTGTCACAGGGCAGGTTCTGCTTCTAGGGCCTGGGCACCCTGCGTATCTGGCTTTAAGGGCGCGTGTGGCGCATCGCGAACAATATCGTCATCGACAAAAGTCCAAGGGATCTGTCCGCCGAGCTTCAACGCAACCCGCAAACCAGCCCGGAGGCCATCTTCGTGGAAACCATAACCCTGCCAAGCGCCTGCAAACCAAGTCTTGTTGACGCCTTGGATCGACAGAATTTGCCGTTGGGCCTTTGCTGCTGGCGCATCAAATTGGGGGTGGGCATAATTGAAACGGGCAAACACCTTCGAAGGATCGATGGGCGTGGCAGGATTCAAGGTCACAAAAAGCGGGCAAGTGGCGTCTTGGCCCTGCAGGCGGTTCATCCAATAGGTCAACTCGATAGGCGCATCTGGGTCACCGCGCGAGACGTTCCAGCTCGCCCAAGCAGCTTTGCGGATCGGCATATAGCTGGCATCTCGGTGCAAGATCGCTTCATTGGGCGCATAGCGCACGGCCCCCAAAATAGCGGTCTCTTGCGCTGTTGGATCTGCCAAGAGGGCAAGCGCCTCGTCGGAGTGACAGGCCAAAATGACTTCATCAAAGCGGTGCGATTGCCCGCCTACCACCACATCGACCCCATGTGCATCGCGGCGAACTTGGGTCACGGCAGCATTGAGTTGAACGCGGTCGCCCAAGATTTCGGCAAACTTCTCAACATAGCGGCGCGAGCCACCCGTCACCGTGCGCCAATTAGGTCGCTCAAAATGGACGAGGCGGTGGTTGTTGAAGAAGCGGACAAAGCTTGC
>CALRLV020000334.1:0-3407 GCA_943368895.1 Ferrovibrio terrae | reverse complement strand
AGTTGGAAACTACCCTATGGAGATTTTGAATGACCCCTCGCGAGATTGCTTTAAGTGCTGTCCAAGCCATTTTCGCCGAATTTGACCAAGCCAAGGCGCAGTCGCTGTTGGCACCCGATTACATCCAACATAATGTCGGAGTGCCGACTGGGGCTGAACCGATTATTGGTTTTATTCCAGCCCTTCAGGAAAGTGGCATAAGGTGCACAATCCACCGTGTCATCTGTGAAGGCAATCTCGTCGTCCTCCACGGCACCTATGAGAATGCGCAAGCCTTTGGTGGCGATACTTTGGTCGCGTTTGATGTCTTCCGCGTGCAAGACGGCAAAGTAGTTGAGCATTGGGACAATTTGCAGCCGCTCGTTACACAGACTGCCTCGGGCCATGGCATGACCGATGGGGCTGCGGACATAAAGGATCTGGATAAGACCGCGAGCAATAAAGCCTTGATTGAAGGGTTCGTGCGAGAAGTCTTGCAGGGCCACGCGCCAGAGCGGGTTACGGACTATATCTCGACCACCCACTACACCCAGCACAATCCGCTGGTCGCAGACGGTTTGGACGGGCTTGGTGCAGCTATGCAGGCCTTTGCCGAGGCGGGCCAAGCCATGACCTATGCCCGCACGCCCCTGATCGTTGCTGAGGGTAATTTCGTGTTCACCGCTTCAGAAGGCAGGCTGGGCGATGTCCCTACCGCCTTTTTCGATCTGTTCCGTATTGAAGAGGGCAAGATCGTCGAACATTGGGACACGCTGTCCACCATCCCTGATGAAATGCCACATTCAAATGGTAAGTTTTGATTGGCGGAAACAGACGCTGGGGTGGCTTTAGGCCACCCCACGTATCATGCCGGCAGCGGCCGTCTGATTTGTTTCGGGATCAATCAGAATGAATGCACCAGTCTTGGGATTGTCTTGAAACAGGTCTGCGACAATCGGGGTCTGAGTTTGTAGTTTGACCAAGGCGATGTCGTTCAGCTTCAAAGCTTGATCACCGCGCACTTCGGAGAGGTCACGCATATCGCGAATGTGCAAGACGCTTTCAATTCTAGAAGTGATGCTCGCGGTGCCTTGTTGCAAGAGATATCGGCGGCGCGGATCCCAAGCCTGATCGTCCAACCAGCACAGGTCTGCTGTTACACGATTGGCATAGCTGGCTTCGCTGCTTGTGAGCAGATCGCCCCGTGCAGCATCGACATCATCTTCGGTATAAAGCGTGACCGATTGCCCAGCTTCAGCTTGGTCCAAGCTTTGATCATAAGTCTCAATCCGCGAGATTGTGGTTGGGCGACGATGTGGCCCTACCAAGACTTCGTCGCCTACGGCCACATGTCCAGAGGCAATCCGCCCAGCATAGCCGCGTTGCGCCTCGAGCTTATGCCCATCGACCCGCACGACACGTTGGATCGGAAAACGGAAACTCAGATCGCGCAAATCCGTTCCTTCACCTTGGCTTTGCAAAACATGCAACAGCGCTGCACCCTGATACCAGGGTGCAGCGGAACTTGGTGACACCACATTATCACCAGATCGCGCATTGATCGGCACAATGGCAGGATTGATGATCCCGAGGCTACGGCTCAAACGCTTCAGGCTCTCCTCAACCTCTTGGAACACTTTCTGCGACCAATTGACGAGGTCCATCTTATTGACCGCGAAGACGACTTTTAGGCCGAGCAAATGGGCAATGGTTGCGTGGCGGCGGGTTTGGACTTTAAGTGCACCCTGGTGCAGGCGCGATGCATCAACGAGCACGATAGCGACATCGGCATTGCTCGCCCCCGTCACCATATTGCGGGTATATTGTTCATGGCCCGGTGCATCAATGACAATGAAGGACGTTTGGGGGGTGGCAAAATAGCGGTATGCGACATCGATCGTAATGCCTTGCTCACGCTCGCTCTCTAAGCCATCGGTGACAAAGGACAGATCAAGGTTGCCCTCTTCGGCTCGACTATAGCGGGCGTTCGATAGTGCATCGACTTGGTCGCTCATGAGCGCCTTGGAATCTTGGAGAATGCGACCAATCAAAGTCGACTTGCCATCATCGACGCTGCCAGCTGTGACAATGCGGACGAGTTTGGTTTGAGTCAGCGCCATCAGAAATAACCCTCCCGCTTGCGCCGCTCCATGGCGGCCTCATTGACCTTATCATCCATGCGGGTCGCCCCACGCTCCGACAGGGTGCTGAGGCGCGTTTCGGCGATGATTGCGGCTACGTCGGCGGCATCGCTCTCGATTGGACAGGTGCAGGTCATGTCGCCCACGGTGCGGAAGCGCACAAGGCGGTGCTGAACTTCTTGGCCTTCTGCGGCCGGGGTTACGGAAGTGACGGGTCGCCAATAATCGCCATCGCGTACGACGGGCCGCACATGAGCGAAATAGAGGCTGGGCAGCGCGATTTTCTCCCGCTCAATATAGGTCCAGATGTCTAGCTCGGTCCAATTGGACAGCGGGAAAACACGGAAGTTTTCGCCAGCCTGTAAGCGACCATTATAAAGATCCCAGAGCTCGGGCCGTTGTGACTTGGGGTTCCATGCACCAAACGCATCGCGGTGACTGAACACGCGCTCTTTTGCTCGTGCCTTATCTTCATCGCGCCGGGCACCGCCAAGCAAGAGGTCAAAGCCATGGGTTTCAATCGCTTCAAGAAGCGTCACGGCTTGGGCCGCATTGCGGCTGGCCGTCGGTGCCGCCAAACGGACGCTGCCGCGGGCTATGGACTCTTCTACATGGGCGACCACCAAGCGCTCCCCCAATCTCGCCGCCGTCTCGTCCCGGAAGTCGGTGACGCCTTCAAAATTATGGCCCGTATCGACATGCAACAGCGGGAACGGCAATTTCTCTGGCCGGAAGGCCTTGAGCGCCAGATGCAGCAAAACCGCGCTATCCTTGCCGCCAGAAAACAACAGTGCCGGGTTACGGCTTTGGGCTGCTGCCTCGCGCAATATGTAGATGGCCTCAGATTCGAGGCGGTCGAGGTGGAGGAGACGGCTAAAAAAGGTCATGCGATTTTTTCCTTGTTATGATTGTTCTGGTGCAAGCCGCACTCCTTGGTGTCGGCATTTTCCCACCACCAGCGACCGTCGCGGGCATGCTCACCCGGCCGAATGGAGCGGGTGCAGGGGTCGCAACCGATGGACACATAGCCGCGTGCATGGAGTGGATTGAGCGGGACTTGAAATTGCTCGGCATAGGCCAAAATGTCGGCCCAATTCCAAGCGGCCAGCGGATTATGTTTGACCAGATCGTGGGCCGTATCCTGCTCGCGCTCCTCTAACTGATCTCGTGTCAGGGCTTGCTCCCGTCTTTGCCCAGTGATCCAAGCATCATAGCCGCTCAGTGCACGGCCCAAAGGCTCAAGCTTGCGGACCCCGCAACAGGCTTTCCGCGCCTCGAAGCTCTCAT
>CALRLV020000333.1:0-3421 GCA_943368895.1 Ferrovibrio terrae | reverse complement strand
GGGAAGAATAGAATGGGCGTCGCAAAGACCGTCGGCGTCACGGGATCATATTGAATGATCTCGAGGATCTCACCCCGGTGAATGACTTTGCCTGGCGTGATGGCGATATTCTCGCCAATCTTAAAGGGCCGCTCATCCACTTGGGCCGGGGTCAGTCGGCCTTGGCCGCGCTTGAGGTCTTGTTCGAGATTGGCCAGACCGCGCACAACGCTTTGCCCACCTGTCCGTAAGGCTTCGCGCAGCGCGACTGGATTGGTCATCAGGAAGTTGGAGGGAGCAAAAGCATCTGCAAATTGCTTGTTGAAGAAAGTCGCCTTGCGGCGCGTCATATCGTCAATGCCGTCGACATGATCAATCAGGCCTGTGAACCAATTGGCGGTGTGCAAATAGGTTTTCTGGATAAGATTAAACATGGGCAAATTGTGCCAATCGGGATCGGCAAAGCGTTTATCGGCAAATTTCGGCTCTGGCTTAGCCTCTGTTGAGCCATCAGCGAGACTGGACTTGATCGAGTCTGCCCAGATTTCCGCAAAGCCCTGCCATAATTGTTGATGGGCGGCCATCAGCTTTTCGGGATTTCCGGCAAGGCGTGTCGCCACATCAGCGGCATAAGGGGCAAGGCCGTAAGGGTCTGCACGCAAGGGCCGCGCATCTTCAGCCATCACGCCATCCACAGCGGTCGCGCCAAGCGCACCCATGCGGGTCACTGCATCGCTGAGGTTCCGAGTCAGGGTTTCGAGGCTCTCGAGATTTTGGGCTTGTAGCGCATCCATCAAGCTCGCGGCTTCATTGGCCTTGGGCGGCGGCTGCTCAGCAGCCGAGCTTTGACGGGCCTTATCAGCATCTTGGCCATCCGATTTGTGTTTAGCCATTATCCGTGTCCCGTCTTTTCTGCCAATTCGCCGCGATTATCATGAAATTATGCACTCTTTGCCTTGCAGCAAACACCGCAGCGGCGCAATAAAACACTGTAGCGATTTGCGGTGGGAACTTCCACTGCTTATGGCTCTAAACCTTGAGCGGCAACATGACGCGTATAGATCGGGATGCACTGCCGCTCCCCTTGATGTGACACAGGAAAGTGCTGCGGCGATGCCGATGAAAGCGACACCAGCCCACGTCCAACGTCAACGCCTAATCGGGCGCGTGCCGATGATGCTCGCGCTGGGGCTCATTGTCGTGCCGCTCAGTGCCTGTCAGACGCTCGGCCAAGAGGAAGGTTTTTTGCCTGACACGATCCGCTCGGCCAGCGCCGTCTTGCAGCCTGGTGACTATCCAGATCTGAGTAAGATCCCAGACGCACCAAAAGATTTGCCATCGCAGAAATCATGGGCGGACCTGCAGGCCGGTTTGCTTGATGATGCCAAGATTGTGCAAGCCAATCCCGGCTCCAAGCCAATTGCGGCTGGAGAGATTGATCAGACTTGGGCAAAGGCTGAAAAACAAGCGATTGAAGCCAATTCTGCCTCAGCTCAAACCACGCAAACAGACGCAGAATCTGATGCGTGGGCAGCCGCCGCGCGAGCTAAAATGGAGGCGGATATCGCGCGTCTGCCTCCAACCTAGTTTTACGCGATAGCCCATCTACCCTGATAAAAGGGGCCATAAGGTCCCAAGTGATATAAAGGTTTTCCGCCATGATCGGCGATTTTTATAAGATTAAGCGCCTACCTCCTTATGTGTTTGAGGAAGTCAATAAACTCAAAGCCCGCCTGCGGGCGACAGGCACCGACATTATTGACTTTGGTATGGGTAATCCAGATTTGCCTGTGCCAGAACATATTGTCGAAAAATTGGTTGAAACGGCGCGTAAGCCGCGTAGCAACCGCTATTCTGCGTCGCGCGGTATTCCGGGTCTGCGACGCGCGATGGCGGGCTATTATGACCGCCGATTTGGCGTCAAATTAAATCCAGACACTGAAATTGTCGCCACCTTGGGCTCAAAAGAAGGGTTTGCCAATTTGGCGCAAGCCATTTGTGCGCCCGGCGATGTGGTCATTGCACCCAATCCTTCTTACCCGATCCATGCGTTTGGGTTCATCATGGCTGGCGGCGTCATTCGCTCAATTGAGGCCCATAGCCCCGAACAATATTTGGCGGGCATCAGCCGCGCCGTGCGTCACTCCGTACCACCGCCAATTGCGATGATCGTCTGCTATCCAGCCAACCCAACCGCTCAAGTGGTCGACCTCGACTATTATAAGGAAGTCGTCGCGCTCGCCAAAAAGCATAATATGCTGGTGATCTCCGACATGGCCTATTCGGAAATCTATTTTGACGAATCCAAACCTCCGCCCAGCATCTTGCAAGTCGAGGGTGCCAAGGATGTGGTGGTGGAGGTCAATACGCTCTCTAAAACCTATTCAATGGCCGGCTTCCGAGTTGGCTTTGCCCTAGGCAACGAACGCGTGATTGCTGCTTTAGCTCGGGTCAAATCCTATCTGGACTATGGGGCCTATACCCCTGTGCAGGTGGCCGCCGTGGAGGCCCTTAACGGGCCGCAAGAGTGTGTGGCGGAGATGCGGGGAATTTATAAGGCGCGCCGTGATGCGCTAATTGATTCATTCTCGCGCGCAGGGTGGAACGTGCCCGAGCCCCAGGCGTCTATGTTTGCTTGGTCCCTGATCCCGGAAAAATTCCGCGGGCTTGGCTCGGTTGAATTCTCCAAAAGATTGGTGGAAAAGGCCGGGGTCGCTGTCGCCCCAGGTGCAGGCTTTGGTGAATATGGCGACGAATATGTCCGTATTGCTCTGGTAGAAAATGAGCAACGTATTCGCCAAGCCGCGCGCGCGGTTCGGAAGTTTTTGACTGAAGAGAGTGGGTCACTTTAGGCTCACTCTGCTCGACTGTCGCAATCAACGGGCCGATGGGCCTGATAGAGAGTTTTACATGGGTGTTTTGAGAATTGGGATCGCCGGCCTTGGTACGGTTGGTGGCGGGCTTTTGAAGCTGGCATACGGGCAGGGGCCCTTGGCGTCGACCGTGAAAGTTACAGGCGTTTCTGCGCGCACCAGAGGGCGCACGCGCGAGGTTGATATCTCCAACATTGCTTGGTTTGACGATCCGGTGGCGCTGGCGAAGAGCCCAGACATTGATGTGTTTGTCGAATTGATGGGCGGCTCTGAAGGCAGTGCCAAGGCTGCCGTGGAAGCTGCCCTCTCAGCTGGCAAGCATGTCGTCACGGCCAATAAGGCGCTTTTGGCAGAACATGGTGCCGCTTTGGCCGCCCTTGCAGCCAAAAATGGCGCAGAAATTCGCTATGAGGCCGCCGTTGCAGGCGGCATTCCCGTCATCAAGGCTCTTCGTGAGGGCTTGGCTGCCAATTACATTTCCGCCGTCAGCGGCGTTTTGAATGGCACGTGCAATTACATCCTGACGGAGATGGACCTGACCGGGCGTAGCTTTGGCGACGTCCTGGCCG
>CALRLV020000332.1:0-3449 GCA_943368895.1 Ferrovibrio terrae | reverse complement strand
CAACCCGACTGACAAGCCGATAGATCCGGCGGCCCGGCAAGCAGAAGTCAACTGCCAGAGCCGTCTGACCGAAGCCGGAAAGAGCGGCACCTTGCGCTTTGAAAAGGGCAATAGCCCGCTGTTAAGCGGTCAGGATGTTCTTGATCGGGTTGCAGCAGTTGCCAAGGAATGTAGCAACTTCAAAATTGAAATTGGAGGTCACACCGATACAGGTGGTGCGTCTGAACTCAATCAACGTTTGTCCGAACGCAGGGCAAATACAGTCCGTGACTTTTTGATCTCAAAGGGTGTGCCTGCCGAACAGGTAAGCGCCAAAGGCTATGGCGAAACCAAGCCGTTGGTGAATGACTTCCCAAATGGCAATGGCGACATTCCTGGGCAGCCTGATAGCCCCTTGCGAGAGCAAAACCGTCGTATCGAATTCAAAATCACTGAGTCAAACTAAAGACCCAAATCACCCTCCTCAGGGAAGGCAAGGACCAAGGCCATGTTTCTGTTAAGTCAAATGCTTCTGATCGTGTTGGGGTCTGCAGCAATCGGTGCTTTTCTGGCGCGCGTGTTCAACCTCTGCAACTGCAACACCGAAGATTTACAGGAAGAACTGCGCCTTGTTCGGGAAGATCGCGACGAGTTGAAACGTCTGGTTAATGCCGGTGCTGGTTCTGCGCTCACAGATGCAATCGGCACCCGCAAGGCAGCCGCGCTAGAGGCGGAATTGGCTGAACTTAGGTCTCGTGCCGACGAATTGGCAGCAGCCAATGCCAAACTGCGCGAAGGCGAAAGCGTGGACGAAGATGTTGCGGCGCTGAAGTGGCGTAACAAATATCTTGAGGCGCGTGTTTTGTTCTTTGAGGGCCGCGATGCCGGCGGTAGTGTCGAAACCCCACCCATGCCTGAGCAAATGACGACAACGAAATTGGTTCAAGACATTGAGCCTGCGCCGTTGGCTTTTGTTGCCGCCGCAGTGGAACCTAAAAAGCGGGGTCGTAAGAAAGCCGAAGCGTTGGTTGCACCTGTTGTTGCGCCTGTTGTGGTTGAAGCACCCGTGGTCGTCGCCCAAGCGCCAGCCAAAAAGCGGAAAGTGAAAGCGGTGGCACCACCACCGCCGCCGCCTCCACCGCCACCTGAGCCCATTAGCAACCAAAACTTCACGCCATCGCCTTTGGCTGCTTTAGCACCAGAAGCGTTGGAAGAAGCGATTGCCTTGGCAGGTGCTGGCAAAGCCCCGCCGCGCTCCCGCCGCCGGGCTAATCCAGACGAGTTGTTGTTGATTGATGGTGTGGGCCCGAAGAATAAGGCTTGGCTGAACGACCAAGGCATCTATTATTTCTACCAGATCGCCACCATGAATATCGACCAAGTCGCTTGGCTGTCCAAGAATTTGCCGACCTTTGGCGCCCGTGTTTATCGGGAAAACTGGGTTGCGCAATGCACCAATTTGGCTCGCGGTGAACCAGCGCGCTAGCGCTGGCCCTTAGGCTAATAACTCACGAACATCGCTTAATCGGCCCGTTAGTGCAGCTGCTGCCGCCATGGCGGGTGAGACGAGATGGGTACGCCCATCACGGCCTTGGCGACCTTCGAAGTTGCGGTTAGACGTGGAGGCGCAGCGCTCAAACGGCACCAGCCTGTCTGGGTTCATGCCCAAGCACATCGAACAGCCCGGTTCACGCCACTCGAAGCCAGCGGCCAAAAAGATATCGTCCAAGCCTTCTTCCTCGGCCTGATGGCGAACAAGGCCAGAGCCCGGCACGATCATGGCACGGACACCCTCGGCCACTTTCTTCCCGCGAACTAGGTCCGCCACCACCCGCAAATCCTCAATTCGAGAATTGGTACAAGAGCCGATGAAGACGCGCTGCACCGCAAGGTCTGTCATTTTCTGACCTGCTTCGATACCCATATAGGCCAAGGATCGACGCGCGGTTTCGCGCTCAATTGGATCGCTGAACTGCTCTGGGTCTGGCGCAATTCCGTCAATCGCCACCACCTGCTCTGGGCTTGTGCCCCAAGTCACGAGCGGCGCGATGCTCTCAGCGGGGATTTCGACCACTTGGTCAAATACAGCATCTTCATCGGTGAATAGGGTCTTCCAAAACGAGACGGCTTGGTCCCATGCCCCTGCTTTCGGCGCAGAGGGGCGGCCCTTTAAATAGTTGAAGGTAATGTCATCTGGGGCCACAAGTCCCGCTCTGGCACCTGCTTCAATCGCCATGTTGCAGAGGGTCATTCGCCCCTCCGCCGACAGCGCGCGTATGGCAGAACCACGATACTCGATAACATGGCCAGTCCCGCCCGCGGTGCCGATCTTGGCGCAAATGGCTAGAGCAATGTCCTTAGCGCCAACGCCGGGTGCCAAAGTTCCCTCAATGACCACCGCCATGTTTTTCATTTTCCGGGCGCGCAAGGTCTGGGTCGCCAACACATGCTCAACTTCGCTGGTACCAATACCATGGGCAAGCGCGCCAAAGGCACCGTGAGTGGATGTATGGCTATCTCCACAGACGATTGTCATCCCGGGCTGGGTGCGGCCTTGTTCAGGCCCTACGACATGAACAATCCCATTGCGGATTTCACCCATTGGAAAGAACTCAATCCCATGCTCGGCGACATTGCGGCCCAGAGTCTGCAATTGCAGACGGGCCTCGGGGTCAGCAACGGCATCCACGCCAGCGGCTTGGTTCTCGGTCGGCGTGTTATGGTCGGCCACGGCTAAGGTCAAATCCGGGCGGCGCACTTTGCGGCCAGCTGCCTTCAGGCCCGCGAAAGCCTGCGGAGTTGTGACCTCATGGATCAGATGTAAGTCGATATAAAGAAGGGATACGCCATCCTCGGCCGTGCCAACGACGTGATTGTCCCAAATCTTGTCATAAAGTGTCTTTCCCATACTTTGCCGCTTAGCGCACTTTCCCATTTCTCCCAAGTCGCTTAAGCCAGTCGGATGACACGTCTTTCAGTTGCCACTTGGAACATCAATTCGGTTCGCCTGCGCGCAGGGCTGGTAAAGCGCTTTGTTGAAGAGCATCGCCCCGATGTTTTGTGCTTGCAGGAAATCAAGTGCCGCAACGGGGAGTTTCCAACCTCGGCCTTCACCGAAATGGGCTTGCCGTACGTGCATATTCGAGGCCAAAAGGGCTGGCATGGTGTGGCAATTGCCTCGCGTCTGCCGCTTGAAGAAGTGGAAGAGCCTGCTTTCTGTCGCCACGAAGAGGCACGTGTAGCGGCTGTGAAAGTTGCGGGCGTCACGATCCATAATCTGTATGTGCCCGCCGGTGGCGATGAACCCGATACGCAGATCAATCCAAAATTTGATCACAAGCTCTCGTTTCTTGAGCGCATGGAAGCCCATTACGCGGGTCGCAATAACACTCACCCCTTGGTGGTCGTTGGTGACTTGAATGTTGCACCTGGTGAGCATGACGTCTGGGGTCACAAGCAATTGCTGAATG
>CALRLV020000331.1:0-3450 GCA_943368895.1 Ferrovibrio terrae | reverse complement strand
GAAGGCAAGCTGGTTATTGAAGGCTCGGAGGGTAACAAGCTCGCCTTCTATAATTGGGATACCTATATCGGCGAAAACACCTTGTCCGATTTTAAGGCGGCCAGTGGCGTCGAGGTCAATATGACCTTGTTCGCCACTAATGATGAGCTTTTTGCCAAATTTCGCGCAGGCAACCCTGGCTTTGATCTCATCATGCCATCTAACGAATATGTCGCACGTATGATTGAAGCCAAAATGTTGGCCCCGTTGGATCATGCAAAAATCCCGAATAAAAAAAATCTATTGCCAGAATTCCAAGATGCGGACTTTGATCCAGGTCGGAAATACTCCATGCCCTATACGTGGCTCGTTCTCGGCATTGGCTATCGCAAGTCTGCCATGAAGGGTGGGGTCATCCCTGACAGCTGGAAGTATCTCTATGATAGCGCCGAATACAAAGGTCGTATGTCGCTACTTTCCGATAGTGCAGACGTTTTCCGCTTGGGCTTTAAATATCTTGGCAAAAGTGTCAACGATGCGACACCTGAATTGATCAAACAAGTTGAAGACATGCTGATCAAGCAAAAGGCCAATATCAAAAACTTCCATGAAGACAATGGTCAAGACCTCTTGATGTCGAAAGAGGTTGATATCGTGCTCGAGTATAATGGCGATATCGCCCAGAAAGAGACCGAAGATCCTGATTTGGCCTTTGTGGTGCCTAAGGAAGGCTCGCTTCTGAACTCTGACTGCATGTGCATCCCAACTGGGGCACCTAACCCCAATAATGCTCATGCCTTCATCAACTTCCTGCTGGATGGTCAGAATGGCGCAAACATTACTAAAACCATCTTGTACCCAACGCCAAACGCAGCCGCTAAGGCGCTGATGGATGACACCTACAAGAACAACCCAACCATCTTCCCACCAGCCGAAGTAATGGCCAAGTGTGAGTATGGAAAATATGCAGGCTCCAAAATTACTCAGGCCTTTGAGGCCGCGATGACACGTGTCCGCGCCGCCTAAACGCCCATCAATCCAGAACTGAAAAGGGGTGTCGGTTTCCGGCACCCCTTTTTGTTTGCCCTCAGTCGGAGCTAGGGCTACAGTCTTCTCAGAACTCAGGCGATCAGATCTGAGCAACAAACTAAGGGAGTGACCATGACAAACGCTTACATCATTGACGCCTGCCGTACCCCTCGTGGAATCGGAAAAGTTGGCAAGGGCGCGCTCGCCCATCTGCATCCGCAACATTTGGCCGCCACAGTTTTGAAAGCCATTGCAGATCGTAATGGTCTTGATACCGCTACAGTGGACGACATTATTTGGGGCACCAGCTCTCAACGGGGCGCGCAAAGCTGTGACCTTGGCCGGATGGCCGCCTTGGATGCAGGCTATGACATCAAAGCTTCTGGTGTGACCCTCGACCGTTTCTGTGGCTCTGGCATTACCACGGTTAATCTGGCGGCTGCGCAAATCATGTCGGGCATGGAAGATTGCGTCATAGCTGGTGGGACCGAGATGATGAGCTATACTGCCGCCACAGCTGATTTAACGGCACCCCCAATGTTGGATGCTGGTAATAAGAGCCTCCGTGAGAAGCACCCCCAATCGCAACAGGGCGTTTGCGCCGACGCGATTGCGACGTTGGAAGGCATTGATCGCGAGGCCGTAGATACGCTGGCGTATGTCAGTCAGCAGCGCGCAGCTCAGGCCATTTCCGAGGGTCGCTTCGACCGATCGCTTGTGCCGGTTCAGAATCTCGATGGTACGGTCGCGTTGGACCATGACGAATTTCCCCGTCCACAAACGACACTTGAAAGCCTCAACGGCCTCAAAACCGTATTTAACATGTGGGCAGACATGAAGGTCGATGAGAGCGGACGCACGTATGGCGACCTTATTACGAGCAAATATCCAGAGCTAAAGGGTGCGGTGAACCATGTGCACCACGCTGGCAATTCGTCGGGTGTTGTTGATGGTGCAGCCGCCCTACTGCTCACCTCAGAAGCCTATGCGAAGGCCCACGGCATGAAGCCACGCGGGCGAATTGTGGCGACCGCAAATGTCGGCGACTGCCCGACCTTGATGCTGAATGCACCTGTCCCGGCCGCCAAGAAAGTCCTCGCGAAGGCCGGTCTCACCGTTGCGGACATCGATGTTTGGGAAATCAATGAAGCCTTTGCTGTCGTAGCAGAGAAATTCATTCGGGACCTCAAGCTCGATCGCACCAAGGTCAATATCAATGGCGGTGCCATGGCGCTTGGCCATCCCATTGGGGCCACGGGTTCCATCCTGATTGGTATGGCACTCGATGAGCTGGAACGCTCGGGTGGTCGTTATGGCTTGGTGACGATGTGTGCGGCTGGCGGCATGGCTCCAGCCATCATCATCGAGCGGGTCAGCGATTTCTAGACTAATCGACGACGAGATCGGCGTGCGGCTTGTTAGCCGTCGCGCCGATCTCGACAAAGTGTCGGGCAATCGTGAGTGTAAAGGTAGAGCCAATGCCAACCCGGCTCGTCACGAAAAGCTCGCCTCCCATCAGGTGCGAGAGCTTATGGCTGATAGCGAGGCCCAGCCCAGTACCCTCAACCGAGCGGGTCAAACTCGTATCGCTTTGGAAGAATGGTAGGAAGATTCGAGGGAGATCTTCCTCCGCTATCCCGACGCCGGAATCGCTCACGTCAAACGCAATATATTCTCGATTGGGGCCGCTTGTCCGGCAGGCCAGTGTGATCGTTCCATTTGCGGTGAATTTCGCGGCATTCGATAGAAGATTCAAAAGGCACTGGCGCAGTTTGCCTTCGTCGTTAAAGGCAAATGGCTCCAGCGTCTCCTCAATCTCCAGCTCGCAACGGGTTTGGCTGGCTGCGGCAAGTGGGATAATCGCGTCGAGCGCTTCTTGAGCGACTGAGCGCACATCAAAATGTGCGGGCCGGCAAACCTGCTCATTGGCCTCCATCTTTGAAATGTCCAGCACTTCATTGATAAGACCCAAGAGATGACGTGCCGCATTGCGAATTTTCTCAAGATCGGCCTCGGTGGAGCCTAAATCGCCAGACCGGACATCTTCGCCAACCATCTCAGCATAGCCGATCACGGCATTAAGCGGCGTGCGCAATTCGTGACTCATCGTGGCCAGAAAGCGCGATTTTGCCCGATTGGCCTCTTCTGCCACTTGCACAGCCTCTTCGAGTTCTCTTGTGCGTTGGACAACGCGCTCATCGAGCTCATCAGCGAGACGAAGCGCTCGGCCTTGTGCCTCAATCAAGTCCTCGGACGATTTAACCGAAGCGCCGGTCAGGACGACCGTGTTCACGCACAAAAGAAAAGCGAGAAATCCAAGTAAATAGCCGACCCAGCCATCCGCCAAGCGCATGGCACACAAGACCACGGCCACGGTAATGATAGGCAATGTCCAATAAACCATCTTTCGGTCCAGCACATGTTGACCGCAAATGACCAACA
>CALRLV020000330.1:0-3470 GCA_943368895.1 Ferrovibrio terrae | reverse complement strand
GATTTCGGGTTATCGGGCGCGGCGGTGCTGGCATCGGTTTGGATGGATAGGTGCCTCTGACTTGTGTTCCAGCGCGCAGCGGCGCAGTTGGACTAGGCTGTTGCGCTGGCACCAAGGGACAAATGCCGACGCCAAAACTCAAGCCCGCTAAAAGTGCCACCCAAGGCCCCAGAACCGACACTTCTGTGGGGGCAAGCAACAAGGTTGCAAGTCCTGCACACCACAGGCCGAACAATAAGGCACCGTCAGTATCGGTTGCCCTGCGGTCCAGCGCCAAGCGAACCGTGGTGACAATAGCCCAAAGCCCTGCAAGCCCCAGACCTAGCATACCCAATCCTTGGCCAAATCCCTCGCTGATCGAGGAACCTGCAACGCCAAAGCCATAGCCAATCCAGTTTATCGCCCCAAATGGGTCCGACGAGAGTGCTAACGGCGTGAATAATGCCAGCAGCGTCACGGTCAAGATGGAGCAGGCCAGCGTGACGGCTATATCGATCGGGGTCCACGGGCGACGGGCAGAAATCCAGCGCAAGCCATAGCCAAGTCCTGCTGTCACAATACCAACGCCTGCAGCCATCAGGCTGACTAAGTCGCCCACGACAAGGGCCAAAGCAATCAAAGCCACCGCCCAAGCCAACCAAGCCCAGCGCCACTTTGCACTGGCCGCAGCCGCCCACAGAGCCGCACATAAGGCCAAGATCAGATCGCCATCAAGGGCGGCAAGCGGCATGAGGCCCCGCGCGGCGATGAGCTGTCCCAAGATGGCTAATAGGCCAGCAAAAGCAGCAGTAAAGGCTAAATCCACCGCCGACAGCCGCGCAGCCACTGCTATGCCAAAGACCCACACCAACAAAAGAAGGATTCCATGCTGTAACGCGATTGCCGGTGCCAGCGCCCAAGCGGCTGAGGAGATACATACCGCGACTAACAGCAACCCGTCCAAACGCCGCAAAAGAAGCGGGGCTAACACTTCCCACCGCACTGCAAAGCCGACAAGACCCATAGACGCTAGGCCCGCCTTCAGGAACACAGGTCCTAAGGGGGACTCGTCGAGGCCTGCGGCCCCGGGCCACATCCGCCAAAAGCCTGCACTAAAACAAGCCAGCGCGAGTGCCAACAAGGCTAAGTCCCAACGCAACGACAATTTAGGTGCGACCATGTTAGCGATTTCGGCTGAACTTCAGGGCAGGACTTGAGAGGCCAGTCACCACGATTCCGAGACAGCGTCCACCGCGGCCGACTACTTCATCGCGCAGGTCAATCGACTCGCGGACATCACTTTTTGCGCCATCAATGACCAGAATGACCCCGTCCATGTCTGCAGCTAAGGCAAGGCCTGCACGGGATTGCTCCAGCGGTGGGGCATCAACAATCGTCAAATCGACCGACCGACGTACCGCGCGCCAATAATCAGGTGCAGGGGCTACTTGCAGCTTTTGATTGCTGGCCAAAGCGGTGCGATTAAACCGGCTGACATAGAGCTTTGGAATGGTGGTTTTGTAGCTTACGACGGCCCCCTCCCCTTGCGCGCCATCGGGGGCGCGCGGCTGGGCCCTCCAGAATGGCGTCACGCCGAAAGTCATATCATACGGGCCTTTGAAGCTCGCCTGGGCACCACCCAAAGCAGAAAACTGGCCCGGTCCAAAGAAATCGAGATCAATCAGCCAAGCCGACTTTGCGGCGCGCTCTGCGGCGAGTTCAGCAAAAGCTCTCGCCACCTCGGAAATTCCAACGTCGTGTTTAGCCCCCACGAACATGACGGCAGCGCCCGCTCCCCCTGTTGCAGCAGCAACAGCAGACCAGACCCCGTTCATCTGTCCTTGAATGCTTCCCATCCAAACCCCAACTCAAACAAGCCTCTACGCCGCCTTAACGCGCTACTGTCGCCAAGATCGGAAGGCCCAAAGTCCGACCGATCGAAGACGGTGTTGGGAAGGTTGTCCGCGAGAATGCCCGCATCAAACCAGCCGCCAATGCCGTTATGGCCGCAAAGAAGACAGAGAGCACTAGGACTTCTCTCTTCAAGCTCTTGCCACGAGTCGGCACATTAGCACGTTCAATCACGCGAATATTTTCATTAGAGGTGCGGCTGAGTTCATTTTGAGCTTGAGAAGATGCTTCCCGGGTTGAGAATTGTTTGACTTGCTCTTCCAAGATTGCCTTGCGGCGCATCAAGTCATCAAACAATGGCTTTACTTGACTTAACTGGATGGCACGTGCTTGCAACTGGGCAACTTGCGCATCAAGAATGGCTTCACGCTGAGTTAAAGCTTCCACTTCGGCGGCATTGCGCGCGCGATCTGAGGCCAAAGTATCGCGTACAGGATTTGCCCCTGTTTTGGTCGTGCCGGCCGCGCGTCCTTGGTCGGACCCCAAAAGTTCATCCAAAGCTTCAATCCGGCGACGCATATCCTGCACAGGCTGGCTTTGTTCGGTATAGCGGGTTTGTAGTTCAGCCAATTGGCTCGCGAGTTCGATCCGACGGCGGGAATTGTCGGTCTCAAATGACAAGCGCACTTCGCGCGGTTCGCTGCGGAAACTGCGGTCACTAGCGGCAAACCGACCTTCTGCTTCGCGCTGGCGCGACTGGACGTTCAACAAATCAGCCCGCGCCGTTGAGAGGAGTGACTGGAGCGCCAAACGCTCGGCTTCAAAATCCGCGACACCATTCGCCCCAAGAAAAGTGGTAATCTCGGCTTCCAACTCTTGCAGGCGGGCTTCAAACTCGTTGCGTTGGATCCGCAATGCCCCTGTTTGGTCTTCAAACAAGACTTCACGGCGATAAGTCAAATACTCATCAATCGTTGTATTGAGGACTTTTGCCGCAATGATTGGGTCTTTGCTCTGATAGCCCAATTGGATCACGGTAGTATTGGTAGAAGCCGCTGCAGAAAAATTGCGCTGGAACTGATCAACACCAAAAGCAATACGCCGTTCGGGCGTGTCGGGACCTTGGGTGATCTGGATGTCCTCTGGATTAAACAATCGGTCCAGCCCGATTTTACGAATCACCCGCTCGGCAACTTGGGCAGATTTGATTACTTCGACTTCAGATTGGACGATTTGTTCTTGCTTCGGGGCAGCCCCTTCACCTGCCGCACCAACGCGCGGGGTAAAGACATATTCCTGACCTAGCAAAATCGAAAGCCGTGCTGTGGCCGTATAGCTCTTCTGAAGCGTGGTCGCAAATGCGATTCCGAGCGCTGAAATCAGAATAAAAACAATGATCATCAGCCACTTTTCACGCCACATCAGGCTAAGCCAGTCTTGGAAATCCAATTGGGGGCGCGCGCTGCCAGTCGGCTCATAGCCGCCAGAGCGGGGATAGCTTGGGCCCGTGTGGTAAGTCATTCTAAATTCCGCGCGTCAGGACGTGTGGCAAAGCATTTTGCTTCCTCCAAACGTTAATCAACCATTATCCATTAACGAAACGTTTAACGATTGGGTTTCTAAGAAACAGGTTGTTGCCA
>CALRLV020000329.1:0-3475 GCA_943368895.1 Ferrovibrio terrae | reverse complement strand
GGACCTGCGCGACATGTTTGCTGCCGATGTTCGGTGGTTGAAGCATTATGGATTTGAGCCCACGGTTCAGCCGAATCTGGCTACTGGATTGAGCTAAGTTTGGCGGCAGATATGCCACTGAGATTTTTGACCCGCTTGCTAAACGCAAGTGCCTCGTGAAGGACCAAGCATGTTGAAGCCGTTCTCGACCCGTGCGCCCGCGACGCCTTCCGAAGCCAACGAGGTGGTACGCCCCTTAGTGGCCGTCAAAAAGCTGCCGCACTTTGGCGACCTGCCTTTGCCGACCTATGAAACCAGCCAATCCGCAGGCATGGATTTGCGCGCAGCCTTGCCAGAAGGTGGCCATATCGACTTGTTGCCGGGCCGCCGCGCCTTGATCCCGACTGGCCTTTCTATCGCTTTGCCACCGGGTTATGAAGCACAAGTGCGGCCACGCTCCGGCCTTGCTCTGAAGAATGGTATCACCTGCCTAAACAGCCCCGGCACGATTGATGCTGATTATCGCGGCGAAGTCGGTGTGATCCTGATCAATCATAGCTGGGAAGGCTTCCGCATCCATCGTGGCGACCGTATCGCGCAAATGGTCATTGCCCCCATTACGCAGATTGGCTGGATGGAGTTTGAAGAACTCGACGAGACGGCACGGGGAACAGGCGGCTTTGGCTCCACAGGCAAAGATTGAAGCGCTTCTTAAGCCCGTCCTCATAGAGGCAACCAGCACGAAGATCGCCGACTTACTGGGCCAAGGCCTTGTGACTTCTGAGGACGCCGCTGGCTTGGACGCGGTCGCAGCGCGCTATGCTGTGGCGGTGACGCCAGCGATGCTGGGCTTGATCGACAAGGCCGACCCGCAAGACCCGATCCGTGCGCAATTCGTGCCCTCCGCGCTGGAGTTGCAGCAAAGCCCAGAGGAAAGTGCCGACCCGATTGATGATGCGGCCTTTTCGCCTTTGCCGGGCCTCGTCCACCGCTATGAAGACCGGGTTTTACTGAAGGTCCTATCAGTCTGCCCGGTCTATTGCCGCTTCTGTTTCCGCCGTGAAATGGTCGGCCCCGGTGGTGAGGCCTTGGTAGGGGATAATCTCGATCAAGCCTTGGCCTATATCCGTGCGAGGCCCAAGATTTTTGAGGTCATCCTGACCGGTGGGGACCCGTTTATGCTGTCCCCGCGTCGCGCCCGCGAGCTGACACAAGCCTTAGCCGCCATTGAGCATGTCAAAGTGGTGCGCTGGCACACCCGCGTGCCAGTCGTAGCACCTGACCGTGTAACCGATGACTTTGTAAGTGCGTTAGGCGCAGATGGCGTTTCGACGTGGGTGGCCATTCATGCCAATCATCCACGCGAATTCACGCCAGCCGCGCAAGATGCCATTCGTCGCATGGGTGCCGCTGGGATCAGTCTGGTCAGCCAGTCGGTATTGTTGCGCGGCGTCAATGACCGCTTAGACGTCTTGCAGGACCTGATGCGCGGCTTCGTCGCCTTGGGGGTAAAGCCCTATTATCTGCATCATCCAGACCTTGCCCCCGGCACCGGCCATTTCCGTTTGCCGATATCAGAAGGCCAAGAACTCATGCGGGGTCTACGCAGCACCCTGACAGGGCTTGCTCAGCCAACCTATGTGCTCGATGTTCCCGGTGGGGCTTTCAAGGCACCTTTGGACCCATCTTATCTGCAGGAAGCCGAGGGTGGATTGCAGCTCATGGACGGTGCGGGCTATTGGCACGATTACAAGGGCTAAGGAATTAAAAGGCTCAGCCTTTGCCCGTTAGGCTAGCGATCTTGGCTTCGGCTTCAGCAAGACGAACTCGGCTTTCTTCGGCGATGCTTATGTGCTTCGACCGGTCACGCAGGGCAGCGCGATAGGTTTCACGAATACCTAATTGCGTCGCGATTCTGGCGCTGACAATCTGAAAGTCGACGGGCTTGGTGACATAATCATTGGCACCTGCTTGTAAGCATTCCACCATCATCGCTTGATCGGTACGAGCAGAGACCATGATAATTGGCAGAGCGGCGGCAGAGCGTTTGCTTCGGATCTTTTTCACGACATCTAGGCCGCTAAGACCCGGCATCATGACGTCCAACAAGATAATGTCGATCGGCGAGACGCTGAGGATATCGAGTGCCTCGGTGGCGTCACTGGCCTCATAGACTGTGGCTTGGCGATTGCGCAGGCGACGTGCCAGCACATCGATATTATCCTGCATGTCATCAACAATCAGAATGTTGGTATTGGCGAACTGGTCTTGAAGCTCTTCGGTCATGACGCAGACTTCCCTTGAAATTGGCGGGCCATTTCATCCATCAAATGCGGCCAATCTACGGGCTTCGTGGCAAAGGCATCGCAGCCCGCTTCAAAACAGGCTTCGCGGGATTCATTCATCGCATGGGCGGTTAGAGCGATCACTTTTATCGTCGCACCCAGCTTCTCGCGGATCTGCCGCGTGGCATCTAAGCCCGACATAATCGGCATGGAGACATCCATCAGTACAAGATCTGGCTTCCACGCCAAGGCTTGGTTCAGAGCATCTTGGCCGTCGCTGGCCCCACGTACTTCAAATCCTGCTCGTGTAAGACGACGCATCAGCATTTCGCGATTGTCGTCATGATCTTCGGCCAGCAAAATTCTTTGCATGACAGTCCCCCGTTACTTGCCGTTTAGTCGTGTCATGATTTGCGTATGACTGACTAGATATAAGTGTATCTCGCGGGTCATGAATTGGCCCGCCATTGACGATAGCGCGGCAACTCAATCATTTCGGCATCAGCGCTTTCGCTTCGGGGGCGAACAAGGCGCGCAATCGCTGCCCCCAATACCGAACCCAAAATGGGCTTCATAAAATGCTCTTGCGCGCCTAGCGCGATTGATTTGCGCTGGTCATCATCGGCTGCAATGACGACAATCGGGGTATCATTCAACGCCGCATTGGCTCGAAGGGCCGCCAAACAAGCATAGCCATCCATATCAGGCAGCTCGAGGTTCAAAATCACCAAATCAACCGGGCGATTGGCCAAATAGGCCAAAGCCGACGCCCCAGTTGCAGCCATCGCGCTATTCAGGCCCAAGTTCTGGCCTGCGCGCAATGCCAGCGTATTACTGACTTCATCATCGTCGATAACCAGGATCAGAGGGGCTGAATCCTCGCCTGCCATATGGAAATCCACATCCTTCGCCTGCAGTCCCTTGCCAGGCAGCGACAGCGTGAAGGTTGAACCCAGACCTACGCGGCTCTCCACGCTGACTGTCCCGCCCAAAAGCTGCATCATTTCGCGGGTGAGGGCCAAGCCAAGGCCAGTCCCGCCATAAACCCGTGTGACAGAGCCATCGGCCTGCTGGAATGGCTCAAACAGACGTGAAAGCGCGCTTTCATTCATCCCAATACCCGTATCCGTCACCTTAATCTCGTAGTGGCTGCGACCAGCTGGTGTGGCCTTTCTGTCAAATGAGACGGCGACTTCTCCGTCCTGGGTGAA
>CALRLV020000328.1:0-3492 GCA_943368895.1 Ferrovibrio terrae | reverse complement strand
CGATCATACTTCGATCTTCTATTTGGTGGATCGTCAGGGCAAGCTTTCCACCTTCTTTTCGGCTGATCCAGACCCCAAAGTCATGGGTCAATGTCTGGCAGCCCTGTCAAAGAACGGCCTCTAAAAGACTCACCCAAAAGCCATTTTGGGCCGTTTTGTCCTAGAATTCAGTCCACCTATCGGTTGTGCACTTTGCACAACGCAGTTGCAGCAATTTTGTAAAATATTGTTTTCATAACCAAATTTTACATTCCCTAGCGGCAAGTGGGCGAGATATGCTGCGTGATATGGTTGCCAAATCTTCATAGATACCATGCAATCATCCCTGATCTGGCTGCCACAAATGGTGCGTTCAGAGGGAGCAACCATGCTTTATTCCATTGTCGAGATGCAGCGTGCCGCTCTGATGCCTTGGCGCTTGGCCGTCAATTTCCAACGCGCCATGTTGGCTAACCCGCTAAACCCCATCGCGCAGACGCCCTTTGGCCGCAACCTCAGCGCCGCGTCGGACCTGTTTGAAGCGATGACCCGCCGCTATGAGAAGCCCGCTTGGCGCATCGATTCCACAATTATCAACGGCATTAAAGTGCCCGTGACGATTGAGACCGTTTGGTCATCTGCTTGGTGCAGCCTTGTCCACTTTAAGCGCGACAAACAGGCATTGGCCGAAGCGCGTGGCCCAGATTGGGTTGAACCTCGCGTCCTGATTGCAGCGCCTTTATCGGGCCATTTCGCGACTTTGTTGCGCGGTACCGTCGAGGCCTTTATCCAAGATCATGACGTCTACATTACTGACTGGCATGATGCCCGCGATGTGCCGATTGGTATGGGTCGCTTTGATCTGGACGACTATATCGAGCATATTCGAGAAATGCTGGTGCAAGTTGGCCCGAAAGCCCATGTGGTTGCTGTTTGCCAACCAGGCCCACCAGTCCTTGCCGCCATTGCTTTGATGGCCGAAGACAAAGACCCTGCCCTGCCCGCGTCCATGACCTATATGGGCTCACCAATTGATGCGCGCTGTTCGCCGACGGTGACCAATAAGCTGGCCGAGGAAAAGCCGTTTACTTGGTTTGAGTCCAAGATGATCCAGACTGTGCCGCCGATTTTCCCCGGCGCATTCCGGCGCGTCTATCCAGGCTTTGTGCAATTGGCGTCCTTCATGCAAATGAATATGGACCGTCACATCGACGCCCACCGCGACTTCTTCAATCATTTGGTAGCGGGTGATGGCGACGAGGCTGAAAAGCACCGTGAATTCTACGACGAATATCTGGCGGTTCTCGACCTATCTGAAGAATTCTACCTACAGACCATCCAGAAGGTGTTCCAAGAATATCATCTGCCGCGTGGCATTTTGATGTGTCGCGACCGCCTCGTTAAGCCCCAATTGATCAAGACCGTCGCACTGATGACGGTTGAGGGTGAAAAGGACGATATTTCTGGCATCGGCCAAACCCAAGCGGCACACGATCTATGCACCGGCATCCCGAAAAAGATGCAGTATGATTATGTGCAGGAAGGCGTCGGCCACTATGGCGTGTTTAATGGCCGACGGTTCAAGAGCGAGATTTACCCCCGCCAAAAGCAATTCATCCGCACCTATTTCAGTGCGGATGAAGAGCGTCACTTCTTAACGGCTGGCTGATTGGTGAAGGTGATACCCAGCTGCGCTGGCAGGTCTTTTGAGTCTGCCAAAGTGGGTAAATCAACTGGCGCAGGCGGCTGAAGGGCGGTTGTCATCACGCCACCGACTTCGATCCAACGTGCGAGAGCAAGCAGGAATTGCCGCTCGAGGATCGATTGCTTCTTATCAGCTGCCGACTGACGCAAAGGCTCTGCCCAGGATTGACGGACTTGGGCCACCGCTTGGGCATCTTGTACTGCCGTGCGGCTGGTCGCGCCCTTAGCTGGTGGAGCCATCATGGATGCAAAGACCCCCGCTGCTTTTGCAAGCCCGCCTTCATCGCGAAGTTCCAGCGCACCATTGAGGAAGCGCACGCCCTTATAGACCGCCATCAGTGCCTTTAGCTCTTGCCCAGAGTCAGGCTTTTTGGCCCCTTTACCTTTCGGCTCATTCATCTTCTTCATATCGGCAGCAAATGGCGCAATCAGGGAATCGATAGTCTGCTCGCGATAGAATTTCGCGAAGCCATCCATGGACATATCCAGATTGATACCCGCCCAACCGTTTATGGTGTAATTCATGTCGTCAAATTTCACGACGTCTGTAGCAGGATCATAAGAGGAATCCGCACGAATAACCAGTTCAACCCCATCGGCCACCAATGGCGCAAACATGGCCATCGGGCTGTCGGGCTGGTTCAGTAAGGCCTCTGGAATGATTAGCTTCATGGTGATGGGGGACAAGTTTGATTGAGTAATGATCCCATCCGCATTGCGGACCGTGTTTGTCGCGATTTTGTCGATCGTAAAGTTAAAGCCCATAAACTCGAAGCCCAGCTTCGACATAGAGACAGCACCAATGCCGCTATCAAGCGGACCACCGGGCAACAAATCCTTCAATTTTGGACTGGGGGCATTTGCAACCGACTTGGCAGTTGCGACCGACTTGGCAGGCGCAGCGGTTGCCGCCACAGCAGATGCAGACGCAGAGGCCAGTTCGGCAAAGCCGAGGAGAGCGGAGCGCCCGCTTGGCTTCTTATCCAAGTCTGGCACAGCTTTCAGGAAAGCACTCCCAAGAGCGGAATAATAGGCGACATTAATGTCTTCCAGGGCGAAGGATTCAAGACTAAAATCAAACTGATTTTCGCCTACGCCCGTCGTGGCCTTCATGCCCGACAAGCCAAACTTGCCAATGTTTTTTTCGGTCCAATCGGTCAATTCCATCCGGTCCATCGTGAACTTCAGATTCCCAGTTTTTTCCTTTTCGGCGGGCATCTGAATATCCATAGCGACGCCTTCAATGAGCATCGACCCGATGGACAATTTTTTGAAATCAAAGTCGTCGGACATAAAGTTGCTGGATGAATCAAAGGCTTCCCAGCCGTCACTTTTGAAATTGGACAAAGAAATTTTGCCCATTTTCAGGGTATCTTCAGAATCGCTTATCTCTGTATTCAACATCTCGACGGTTCTGGCAGACCAGCCCGTTTCAGAAAGTCCAAGACCCAAAAAATTGATATCGCCAATCTTCAAGTCGCCGACTTTACCGTTAGCGTCTTTCGTTTTCGTGGACATGTTTGACGCGCGAATGTCGCCATCAAAACGCGCACCGACAGCGCCTTTATCGACCTTTCCACCATTGGCCAATTTGGCAAAGGACTCCAGATCTGTTGCGGTGGTAAGTCCACTGATTTCCAACTTGCCGACCGCGACAGCTTCACCATTGTCTTGAAACACGGTGCCGTCCAGAAAACTTACGCTGAAACGGGCTTGATCAGATGCCGCGTCTATTTGCGGCAAACGCTGAAGGATCAATTGCCGGAAACTGACATCGGTCTTCTTGGTTTTAGGGTCCTTGAAAACAAC
>CALRLV020000327.1:0-3514 GCA_943368895.1 Ferrovibrio terrae | reverse complement strand
GCTTTGGTGCGCCTACCAGACGCCGGCCACGGCTTTGGCCGCCCCAGCCAATGGCTGGCGGCAATCCTCAGTACAATTGGCTGGTATGACACTCACACGAAGAAGGCAGAGTAGGGGCTCTCTCCCACCCTGTCATCCCCGCCGGAGCGTGAGCTCCGAGCGGGGACCTCAGTGAGTTTGCGGATCAAGGTCCAAGATCGGCTAACGCCGTCCGGGACGACAGCAATTTAGATTAAATGCCCCCGGTCCTAAATGATCCCCTTCGCGCGCAGGCCTTCAATCTGGGCATCACTCAACCCCAAGAGGCCTTTTAGTTCGGCTTCTGTATCGGCACCCAGCGCTGGGGGCGCGCGACGCGACACGGGGGGCGTGACGCTCATTTTGATTGGATTGGCAATTGTGGGAATGGCCATGCCGTCGCTGCGATTCAGTTCTTGCTGCATCTGCCGGGCGATCACTTGAGGGTCTTGGAAGACTTGATCAATCGTGTTGATCGGCCCACAGGGTACTCCTGCCTGTTCCAAGAGTTGGATCCAGCCAGAGGTGGTGTTGCTGGCCATGATGGGCAATAAGCTCGCGATCAAGCTGTCGCGATTGGCAATGCGCTGGGCATTGGTCTTGTAGCGGGCGTCTGCGCCGAGTTCAGCTTGACCTGCCGCCGCACAAAATTGCTGCCACTGGCCATCATTACCAACAGCCAGCACAATATGTCCGTCAGCACTTGGGAAAACCTGATAGGGGGCGATATTGGGATGGGCATTGCCCAAGCGCTTGGGCGCTTGGCCCGAGACCAGAAAGTTGGCCGCCTGATTGGCCAGCAAGGCAGTCTGACAATCAAGCAAAGCCATATCAATATGTTGGCCTTGGCCTGTGGTCTCGGCATGGCGCAAGGCGGCCAGAATGGCGATGGTGGCATATAGGCCGGTGAAGAGGTCTGCAACCGCTACACCTACCTTCAGAGGTTCAGCGCCAGGCGTGCCATCGGCTTGGCCTGTCACACTCATCAGCCCACCTGCGGCTTGCACCAGATAATCATAGCCGGCGCGCGGCGCGTAAGGGCCGGTCTGACCAACTCCGGTAATCGAGCAATAGACCAGTGTCGGATTGATCTTCGCGACGCTGTCATAATCCAGACCATATTTGGCCAAGCCACCGGTTTTGAAATTCTCCACCAGCACATCATGATGCGGGATAAGCGCCCGCAAAATCTCGCTGCCCTCTGGCGTAGTGAAATCCAAGGTGAGGGAAGATTTGTTGCGATTAGCGCAGGTATAATAGGCGGCGTCGCTTTGGGCACCTGTCTCGTCGGTAAGAAATGGTGGGCCCCAACTACGCGTATCATCGCCGATACCGGGCTTTTCGATCTTCAGAACTTCTGCACCAAGATCGCCCAAAGTCTGGGTCGCCCAAGGTCCAGCTAGGACACGGGATAGATCCAGCACCCGAACGCCTGCTAAAGCAGATGGGGAAGCGGGCAGGGCAGTGGAATGCAGTGATTTCGGCATCGTTCGCGTTCTTTTCATTTGCTTCTTTGAAAAGATATATCATTGTCTGGCTTGCCGATACTAGTGCAGCCTAGGGGGAGTCTCGCCACATGACAGAGAGTGGTCATCAAGATCAAGCCACACCGACCAAGCCGACCAATGAGTTTGTGCTGGGTTGGCCGATCCTTCTGGCTTCCATTGTCGGTGTCTATGCGTCTTTGGCGACCTTACCTTTTTATGCTGTGCAGAATTTGTTCGGCCCCTTGAAGGAAGCCTTTGGCTGGAGCCGCACGGAAGTATCTCTGGCGGTGACCCTGATGGGGCTGGGTAACCTCTTGTCGTCTTATGTCGCTGGCGCTGTGACAGATCGGTATGGTTCACGCCCGGTTGCCTTGGTTTCCGGGCTGTTATTAGCGTTGTGCTTGTTTCTACTGACCTTGAATAATGGCAATCTGCAACAGTTTTGGTTGACCTATTTCATCATGACCATTGCGGCGGCAGGCACGTTGCCTTTGACCTATACCCGCACCATCAATCAATGGTTTGATAAATCCCGCGGGCTCGCGCTTGGCCTCACACTTTTGGGGACTTCATTTGGTGCAATTACCCTGCCAATCTTCTATAAGATGGGGATTGAGGCCTTTGGGTGGAAAGGCGTGTTTTATGTCGCTCTTGGCATTGTCCTGGTGTTTTGGCTGCCAATCTTTCTAGCGCTGTTCAAGGACCGCAGTGTGGCCCATCAGGCGCAAACGGCACTGACCGCTACTGGTATGACACTGGGCGAATCAGTGCGGACGGCCACTTTCTGGAAAATGGGCATCGCCTTCTTCTTCGTGACCTTCGCCATGAGCGGGATCGCTGTGCATATTGTAGCGATGATGAAAGATAATGGCCTATCGAACGCGCAAGCGGCCAGTATTGCCAGTTTGATTGGTTTATCGATTTTGGTCGCACGTTTGGCCGTTGGCTATTTGATCGACAAATTCCATGCACCCCCGATTGCGGCCGCCTGTTTCGCCATTCCAGCAATTGGTTGCTACCTCTTGATGGGGGGCGGGCATGGCCCTGCTGTGCTGGCAGTCATTCTCGTTGGCGTCGCGTTAGGGGCAGAGCTTGATTTGATCGCCTTCTTCACCAGCCGCTATTTCGGCATGAAGAATTATGGCAAGATTTATGGCTGGCAATATGTCTTTTATACTCTGGGTGCGGGTATCAGTCCGCTCGCCTTTGGTATCGTTTATGACAAATTGGGCTCTTATGATCAGGTCTTGATCGCGTCATCTGTCGGTTTGGTACTGGCGGGTGCCTTGATGTTGAGCCTGCCGAAATATCAAAGGACCGAGAGCTGAAGCTTAAGTCTGGTCTGCCAAGGCCTTCGCAAACACCGCTTCAAACATCTCTGTCGTCAACCGCCCTGTATTGGTGTTGTAGCGGCTGCAATGATAGCTGTCATAGACGGCCGTATCGCCAATCTGATGAACCGCGCCATGGGCGAACTTATAGGCGGAGGGCTTAAGGCCTAGGGCGCGGATTGTGGCGTCATGGCTGATCTTGCCAAGGCAAATGAGGCTTCTGAGGTTTGGCAGCGCCCCAATTTGTGCTTTGAGAAATGGCGCGCATTTGGCGATTTCAGATGGCTCTGGCTTATTGGCGGGTGGCGCGCATTGCACCGCATTAGCAATCATCACGCCTTTGAGCGCCAAACCATCGTCGGCATGAGCCGCATAGGTACCGCTCGACAAATCAAAGCGTGCAAGCGTTTGATAGAGAAGATCACCCGCCCAATCGCCGGTAAAGGGGCGGCCCGTCCGGTTAGCCCCGGTCCGCCCCGGAGCAAGGCCGACAATCAATAGCCATGCGTCTTTGTCCCCAAAAGAAGGGGCGGGGCCATTATACCAATCTGGATTTTCAAGCCGATTGCTTGCCCGATAGGCGACCAAGCGAGGGCAGAGCGGGCAATCGCGTGTGGGTTGTTGCACAGCTGATCTGCCCGCGCTCACCTAAGCTTCTGTTTCGCCTTCCAGCTCGTC
>CALRLV020000326.1:0-3527 GCA_943368895.1 Ferrovibrio terrae | reverse complement strand
GGCAAGGGTTTGCGCCAGCAAGGTCTTACCGCAACCAGTTGGACCAATCAGCAAAATGTTCGACTTCGCCAGCTCCACATCGCCATTCTTTTGCGAATGTGCAAGGCGCTTGTAATGGTTGTGCACCGCCACAGCCAAGACGCGCTTGGCATAGTTTTGGCCGATCGCATAATCATCGAGAACGTCCTTGATCTCCTGAGGAGTCGGCACGCCGTCCTTGGATTTGACCAATTGATTCTTATTCTCTTCGCGGATGATATCCATGCAAAGTTCGACGCACTCATCGCAGATGAAGACCGTAGGCCCTGCGATCAGTTTGCGGACTTCATGCTGGCTCTTGCCGCAGAAGCTGCAATAGAGCGTATTTTTTGAATCACCGCTGGCTGCTTTGGTCATGTCTACTCCAGTCCGTCACGGTGCTGCCAAAAGCAGCCTCTGACGGTCGCTTCAAAAAGCTTTGTCCAGTCTTGCACGGAATCTGTCAACGATCCGTTGCAAAACTGAAGCAATTATGTTCACCCGCATCGACTTACGCAAAAACGATACCGCGCGGGCTAAAAGGCGTGTTTAGCTCGTCAGACTTGGGTCTTCGCGCTTAACAAAAACTTCGTCCACAATGCCGAAAGCCTTGGCTTCTTCAGCGGTCATGAAATGGTCGCGGTCCAAGGTTTTCTCAATCACATCATAGTCTTGCCCAGTGTGCTTGACGTAGATTTCATTGAGGCGACGCTTGGTTGCGACAATATCTTCAGCATGGCGTGCAATGTCGGTCGCCTGTCCACGGAAGCCACCAGAAGGCTGGTGCACCATGACGCGCGCATTTGGAAGCGCAACGCGGCTGCCCTTTTGCCCGGCGGCCAATAGAAGCGAACCCATAGAAGCCGCTTGGCCCATCACCACGGTGGAGACTGGTGAGCGGATATATTCCATCGTATCATAAATCGACAGACCAGAGGTCACCACACCACCTGGGCTATTGATATACATAGCAATTTCTTTCTTTGGATTTTCAGACTCCAAGAAAAGAAGTTGGGCACAGATCAACGCGGCCATGCCGTCCTCAACCGGACCGGATACGAAAATGATGCGTTCGCGCAACAGGCGAGAAAAAATATCGAAGGCCCGCTCGCCACGCGAACTTTGCTCGACAACCATCGGGACTAAGCCCAGTGCGCGTGTGATATGATCGGTCATAAAAGCCTCTTTCAGAACACGCCAATGCGTTCCGGAACACTAGATATTGGCCCGCTTCGCCTCGGTTGCAAGGAGATGTTGCGGTTAATGCGGTTTGCAAGCAGTTAATGAAGGAAAGGTGAAGCTGAAATGTTTCATCCACACCCCTGTGCAGAGCTTTGGCAGTGCTTTGGTAAGCCTGCCTAGGCACCCAATAAACTTCACTTATAAAGGTCGTTTAAATAGGCCGCGACCCGAACCCCAGCCTGCATAAGACGTGTGTCCAAAGCCTCATTTTGCTGGAATGCGTAAGTGTAACCCAAACGCGCCTCTGCAGGATAGATTGTGTCGCGCAAGGCGGCACTCTCCGCCACCCATATCAAAGGGTCTGGATTAGCCCAGTCTTTCAGGTTTTGCGGGGTGATGCGGCGGCTTAGCCACGCTGTCATCTCGGTATAGGACAATTGCTGGCGATCAATCAGATTGCCATCCCAGACTGCGTGCAGATTGGTATCCTCGCGGCCAAATTGAACCTTAACGTCATTGCCGCCACGATCAGTCCCATTGCCGACATGTAGCGGCTGGTGCAAATCGCCAATGATATGGATGGTAAAACGCAAGGCTAATTGCTTATCCGCTAGGCGGGCATTTGGATCGCGCAATGTCCGCGCAAACCCTTCCAGAGCGGTGATTGCATCGCCTTCGGGCGGCGCACCGACATCTTTGTACGTTTTGCCAGCGGGAACTGTCACATAATGCCAAGGGTTGGCGGTCTTCTGCCAGAATACTTCCGGGCTCGAGCGCATGTCATCTGGCCAGGTTGAGGCTTCGGCTAGCGACTCAGTACCCAACACGGCTTTCACCGCTTTTGCGGCCTTCTTTGACAATAAAGGCTCACCAATTGCCCCCGTCACCCGATGCCCATTTTGCCCCCAAGCCCATGCGGGCGAGCCGCTTAGAAATATCAATAAAGCGACCAAAAACGCACGCATCCGCTTACCTCTAACCCGTGCGACGCCCAGGACCACCCAACATCGCCTAAGCCGATTTTAGGGGGTGCATGGGACGGCTTCAAGCTAATCACAGGTCAATACATGGCTGTTGCTGTCAATTCCTGTTAAAGAGCGCTTCGAAGTTTTGCCCAGAACAACCTGCGAGCAAGCTGTTACATTCATTCGCGACCTAGAAGCGCGGTTTCAGGATCATTATGCCCTTCCCTACTCTACCCGCCGTCTTTGAAGCCGCATTGACGGCACAAGGCTATGGCGAGCCTACCCCCGTTCAAGCTGCCGTTCTGGCTGAAGAACGCGCTGACGCAGACCTTTTGGTGTCGGCCCAGACTGGTTCTGGCAAGACTGTTGCCTTTGGCCTGTCGATTGGCCCCACACTTTTAGCTGGCGAAGAGCGCCTTGGCCGGGGTGGCGCACCCTTAGCGCTGGTCATCGCGCCAACTCGTGAATTGGCCCAACAGGTCGCGCGTGAGCTTGAGTGGCTGTATGCCAAGGCCGGTGCCCAAGTCGTCTGTTGCGTGGGTGGCATGGACGCCCGCCAAGAAGCCCGCAAGCTGCAAGGCGGTTGTCACATTGTCGTCGGCACGCCGGGGCGTCTCCGCGACCATATGGAACGCGGCCGGGCTGACTTCAGCGCGCTGCGCGCCGTCGTGCTTGATGAAGCCGACGAGATGCTTGATCTTGGCTTTAAGGATGATCTGGAAGCCATTTTGGATGGCACGCCTGAAGAAAAGCGCACTCTTCTTTTCTCTGCCACTTTGGCCAAAGACATTGTCACCTTGGCCAAGCATTATCAGCGCAATGCGATCCGCATTGATACGACCACGCGCGACGTCCCCCATGGCGATATTGAGTATCGCGCCATTCGGGTAGCACCGAACGAGCTTGAATTAGCCGTCGTCAATGTCTTGCGCTTTTATGGCACGGGCGGAGCCTTGGTATTTTGTGCGACGCGCGAAAGTGTACGCCACTTGTTTGGCAGTCTGCGCGAGCGCGGCTTCTCGGCCGTGGCCCTCTCGGGTGAGCTGTCGCAGAAGGAACGTACCGACGCATTACAGGCCCTGCGCGACGGCCATGCCCGCGTCTGTGTGGCGACCGACGTTGCTGCGCGCGGCCTTGATTTGCCAGACCTGAACCTCGTCATCCATGCTGAATTACCCCAGAATAAGGCTGCCCTCTTGCACCGCTCTGGCCGGACGGGCCGCGCTGGCCGCAAGGGTATCTCGGTGGTTTTGGTGCCAACCACACGGCGCAAGAAAGCCGAACAATTGCTGCATTCGGCAGGCGTATCTGCCACTTGGTCGGGCCCGCCAAGCGCTGAATCGATCCGCGCCGCTGACCGCG
>CALRLV020000325.1:0-3529 GCA_943368895.1 Ferrovibrio terrae | reverse complement strand
ATTGTCGAAGCGGGCTTTCCCGTGATCATGATCGCGCCAATGGATGAAGCCGCAGCAAGCTTCCCGGCCTTGAGCGACGAATTTTCTGCCCGCAGCGCCAAAGTCTTCGCCTCTGGTGGGCCATTGCCTGGAGCCATTGATCTTCCGACACAACGAGGGTTGCATCCTTTGATCGCGCCTTTGTGTCAGGTATCTTCCTTCTATGCCTGCGCAGAAGCATTGGCCCGTGCGCGTGGGAGAAACCCCGACGCGCCGCCTTGGCTCAATAAAGTCACCGAAACACAATGACCTCTATTGCTTTTCAGAATGGTGGCTTTGCGCTTGGCGAGCAAATCGTTTCAGGCCAAACCCTACTTGTGTCCAGCGGCAAGATTGAAGCACGCGGGCCCGACTTGGCCATACCAGCGCACTATGACCACTATGATTTAAAGGGGGACATACTCTCGCCGGGCTTTGTCGACATTCAGGTCAATGGTGGTGGTGGTGCTTTATTCAATGACGCGCCAACTATTGAAACCATCGAGACCATCGCAAAGGCCCATGCCAAATTTGGCACTACTTCGTTATTGCCGACGTTGATCTCCGACGACTTAGATAAGGTCGCTCAAGCCATCGCGGCGGTTGATGACGCCATCAAAGCTGGAGTGCCAGGCATCCTGGGTATTCATCTTGAAGGGCCGTTTTTGAATGCCAGCCGTAAGGGTGTGCATGATGAGTCGAAATTCAAAGTCCTTGACCAAAATGCCATTGAACTTCTGACGAGCCTAAAGCACGGCAAGACCTTGATCACTTTGGCACCTGAAACCGCGCCACCGGGGGCGATTGCTGATCTTGTCCGTCGCGGTGCTGTGGTTTTTGCCGGCCATACCGAGGCGAGCTATGAGCAAATCATCGCGGCAGAGGCAGAAGGGCTTCGGGGTTTCACACACATTTTTAACGCCATGAGCCAGCTTTCCAGTCGGACCCCCGGCGTGGTTGGCGCGGCGCTGGCGAGCTCTTCAGCTTTCTCAGGTCTGATTGCGGATGGCGTCCATGTGCATCCAGCCAATATGGCTTTAGTAGCCCGCTTGCTCGGACCACGGCGGACTGTGCTGGTCAGTGATGCCATGCCGACCTTAGGCTCGGACCAAGATTGGTTTGAGTTGAACGGCGAAAAGATTTTTGCCCGCGGACTGACCTGCTACACGCCCGATGGAGTCTTGGCTGGCTCGAACCTTTCGCTGTACGATGCGCTTGGTGTCATGATGCAACAGGCTGAGATCCAACTGGCCGAGGTTCTTCAAATGGCCAGCCTTGCCCCGGCACTGGCTATGGGCCTTGAGGTCCAAGTTGGTCAGCTAGTGGTTGGGGCGCAGGCTGACTTTGTGCAGTTAAATGCTGATGCCAATCTGGTAAAAGTCTGGCAGCACGGCCGTCAGCTCTAATCGGCAGCCGAATTGACCCAAGCGTCGATGCCCTTGGCGGCATGATGGGCACTGGAGAAACAGGCTTGCAATAGATAGCCGCCAGTCGGCGCATCCCAATTGAGCATTTCACCGGCCACGAACACGCCGGGGCGCGCCTTTAGCATTAAGTGTGCATCGACACTGTCCTGATTAATCCCGCCAGCAGTTGAAATCGCGCGCTCTAGGCCTGCAAGGCCAGTTAGCTCGATCGGTACGGACTTGATCAAGCGCGCGAGCCCCATCGCCGTCGTGGGCAGTTTGTTGCCTGTCGCTTCGCGCATCAGGGCAATGGCAGGAGGGGCTAGTTTCAGATGGCTTTTAAGCGCTGTGGAGATTGACTGACCTGCTTTGGCCTTAACCAGTCGCTGAGCGAGTGCTTCGGTCTCCACATCCGGTCGCAAATCAATCTGGATTTGGCAGGAAGCAGTTTTCAAGGCCGCACGCAGCGCAGTCGACAAAGCGTAAATGGGGCCACCTTCTAGGCCGGTATTGGTAATGACCAGGTCACCGCGTGAATGAGTATCACCCAGACGGACCTCTGCATTCTTGATGATTGCTCCGCCAAAACCTGCTTTCAGCGTATCCGTCCAAGCGGCATGTACGCCGACATTGGAGGCTTCCAACGGGGTAATACCCACGCCAAGCTTGCCAAGCACATCGGCCCAAGTGCCATCTGCGCCAAGCTTGGGCCAAGACGCCCCACCCAAGGCTAACAGGGTTGCAGTGCCGACTTGCTCACTGGTTGACCCGTCCCGGTGGGAAAATTGTGCGGCGCCTGCGTCTGAGAAACCCGTCCAGCGCGCACCCGGTGTGATGATGACGCCCAAATCTTGCAGCCGCTTGAGCCACGCGCGCAGCAGAGGCGAGGCCTTAAGGCTTCGGGGGAACACCCGCCCACTAGACCCAACAAACAGGGCTTGCCCTAAATCTTCTGCCCACGCGCTTAGATCATCGGGTGTAAACGCATCCAGCCAAGTCGCCGTCCAGTCCTGAGACGCACTATAGCGCCGCTTGAACTGCGCGAGTGCTTCGCTGTGGGTGAGGTTGAGGCCGCCGCGCCCGGCCAAAAGAAATTTTCGACCCACCGAGGCCATACCGTCATAGACATGCACTTTGTGGCCAGCCTTTGCCAGACATTCGGCCGCAAACAGACCGGCTGGGCCTGCACCGATGATGATGACGGGCAGGGGAGGGACTTCGACTGAGGGCTCGATCATGGGGCAATCATGGCAGGTGTTGGCCAGCCCTGTCCATCCAGACGCCGCTAATGGCCCGCTATGCCGCCTTAGGCTTGGAGAAATGCATCACATCATCTTCCAGTTTTCCAAATCGGAACGCCATCAGGTCAAGCGCATAATTCTGATGCACTTTCCACGGCGCAACATGACCTTGCTTTGGGAAGTTTTCCATCGCGCGGGTGACATAGCCCGACGTAAAGTCCAGCCAAGGCGCAGGTTCCAACACTTCGCTGCCTTTTTCTGGCAGGCAAGTCGTCTTGCCGGTGGCGTCCAGATGCTTCAGCAAGCGGCACATATATTCCGCCGTCAAATCGGCTTTCAGGGTCCAAGACGCATTGGTATAGCCGAATGCAGAAGCTAGATTCGGCACGCCACTATACATCATGCCCTTATAGGAGAAGGTCTTGGAGAAATCGACGGCAGTGCCGTCTACCTGAAACGGCACGCCGCTCAAGACTTGTAGTTGCAGTCCCGTGGCGGTCACGATGATGTCGGCATCGATGCGCTCACCCGACTTCAGAACAATGCCAGTGTCGTCAAATCGCTCAATATGATCGGTCACCACACTCGCCTTACCTGCCTTGATGGCGGTAAAAAGGTCCGCATCTGGCACCAGACAAAGACGTTGGTCCCAAGGGTTGTAAGTCGGCGTAAAGTGCTTGGCCATGTCGAAATCGGCGGGCAATTCCTCTTTCAATAGACCCAACAGCCGTTCCTTGACCTGTGCTGGGTGCTTGCGTGCCATCGTGTAGAAATACATCTGGAACAGAACATTGCGCCATCGGATCAGGCCATAGGCCAGTTTGCCCGGCAGGATTTTCCGCAAGCTATTGGCAAACGCGTCTT
>CALRLV020000324.1:0-3594 GCA_943368895.1 Ferrovibrio terrae | reverse complement strand
GGAGACGACTTCGCCTTCGGTCTGCATCAAGGCCGCCACTTGCCGCTCTGCCCGCCGCGTAATGGTGCGGGCTACGTGCAAATAGGCTGATAGGGCTGTGCCGCCGGGCAGGATGAAGGAATCAAGCGCTGGAATGTCAGCATTCATCGCGTCGATTTCGCCTTCAAGCCGCGTCACTTGATTGGGCAGAATGCGCAAGGCTTCCCAGCCTAAGGGCTTACCGCGTTCGGGCGTTGCCAAATCGGCACCCAAATCAAAGAGATCGTTTTGAATGCGGCCCAGAATCGCGGCGAGCTCTGCATCGGCTGCGCTATGCAGGCGCGCGACACCGATAGCGGCATTGGCCTCGTCCACCGCCCCATAGGCTTCAACGCGGGCATCAAACTTCGGCACCGTCTCGCCTGTCGCAAGGCTGGTTGTCCCATTATCGCCGGTGCGCGTGTAAATCTTGTTGAGCGTGACCATGCTTCATCCCGTAAATCTGTCCCTGCCTTACTATAGGTCCAAAGTTGTCCTGCCAAAGCACGAAGCTGCTATTTTGCGAGGAGAGCACCACGCGAGCCCAGCTTGAAAGGCCGTGAAGTTTGACCTAAAATAGGTGCAGCATGTCTGAGGCCTACACTGTTTTAGGAGACTTTATTCCGAGATGAACAGTTTCATCACCTCATTTCTCGGCTTCTCATCGGCCTATTTGATCTACTATTTGCTCGTGGGCGGAGGGCTCGATGGCCGGAAGTTGGCGATCATCGTATCGGGCGGTTTTGTGTTCGCGGTGTTGTTCGAAGGCTTAAGTCTCTTGTTTAGGCGCTTGTTCCTCTGGCTCGGGCGATATTACGCAAAGCGGCAGAAAGAGGTTTGAGCGTCTGGCTCACTTAGCAGCCGCCCCAAAAGCAAAGAAACCTCGAACTTGCGCACAATCGTGCTAAATCAGTTTCTATGACCCATCCTATCCGACTGCTATGCTTGATCCTCGCCATTATCTTCACCGCTTTGATCGGCTGGGCGAGTGTGCGGGGTGACTTTGGGGCGGAGTTTGCGGCCATCACAGCTATGCCGTGGGGGCAAATCTCGTTGATCGACCTCTATTTGGGCTTCTTGCTCTATGGATTTGCGGTCTGGGTGGTCGAGAAGGACTTGAAGACGCGTTTGCTCTGGGCGTTGCCCATCATCTTTCTCGGTAATGCTTGGTCCTTGGTTTGGGTCGCCGTGCGCTGGCCGCAAATCTTGGCGCGCCTCAAGATCGAGCCGACCAGTCCCCCAGCCGACCCTAAGTCCTAACCGCACAAATATCGGGTAAGCCACGGCCACGGCCTGCATCATCTAAGCCATAGCCAACCAGAAACCGATCCGGCAGGTCAAAGCCCAAATAGTCTGGCGCGGGCAGTTCTGCCGCCAAGGGCTTGCGCGCCAACAAACAGGTTAAAACCTCACTGGCCCCCTTAGACGCCAGATAGGATTTGGCAAAAAGGATCGTACGACCTGTATCATAAACATCATCGACGATGAGAACCTGCCGTCCACCTATGGGCTTTTGTAGATCGGCCAGCACATTGATGCGGCCGCCACTTTCATGCCCATCGCCATAACTCGACAGCCAGAGAAAATCGGTACGCGGGGTCTTTCCGTGGCGGGCGAGACCGCGCACCACATCTGCCATGAACACAAAGGCACCCTGCAAAAGGCCAACCACGACGGCATCTTCTTCCAACCTGCCTGCAATCTGGCCAGTCAGCTCTTGGATGCGGCTGTCGATTTCTTGCGCAGAAACCAAGATATCTAAATGAGCCGTCACGTCTGCCTTCCTGTCATTTATCGGGCAGTCACAGGGGCGTCGTGGCCTTCACCATGATCGACCATGGGAACATCTGCGGGTTTAGCGGGGGCTGCGGGTTTTGCCCCCATCAAGCCGGACTTGCCTGTCGGAGGTTCCGGCTTTGGACGCGGGCCTTTGCGCGGCGGATCTGCAAAGCTGATCACAGCCTTGAGACTGCCACGCACAGGGTTTGAACGGGAACTGACAAAGGCATGCGCTTTGCCAGGGCCTAGGCTTTCAATACCGGGATCCACCATCCATGACAGGCGCTCCAGACCCTTGGCATCGACCAGCGAAACTTTGAGATAGGGGATGAATTCTGAGGTGCGGGACACCGATTGCAGCACGCCTTTGACTTCGACCTTGGGGCCTTTGTCGTCGGCTGAAGACGTGATGGTGATGTCACGAATATCCACACCATAGAGGTTGGCCGGCATGCCGACTGCGGCAAAGGCCGTGGCTGATTTTGGCCACAGGCGCACAATGTCGGTACGATAAATGGCAGCTGCCGCCAAACCGCCGATCAGCAGGCTGAAGCTAATGGCCCAAGGAATTCCCGCCGCCAAACGATGGGTCGTCTTGATCTGGTCTAGCGCCTTTTTGCGCGCTATTTCATGGGGCTCTAGCTTACCGGGCTTAGCCTTTTTGCTACCAAGCCCCAATTTCGCCAATAGGCCTGTCTTTTTCGCCTCCGCAGCACTGGATGCTTTTGAGGTGCTAGAATTATAGCCAATTGCCCCGGCGGGCATCGCGCGCCACGAATTTCCACATGCCGCACAGCGGACAGTGCGCCCCGATGGTGGAATCGCACCATCAGCGACATTGTATTTCGCAGAACATTGAGGGCATGTGAGTAGCATGAAAGAGACGAACCACCCGGCTAGCGCAACCATAAAAAAGCGCTTATTCGCTGTCAGAGTCTACTCATGAATGAAAAAACTCGCACCCCTGCCTATCGAGAGGGCGGACCTATCGTCCGCTTTGACAAAGTTGGCGTCACTTATGGCTCCGGCACCCAAGCCTTGCGCAATGTGTCGTTTGAGCTGGAAAGCGGTGGCTTCTACTTTTTGACGGGTCCATCGGGGGCAGGCAAATCCACCCTGCTGAAACTCATGTATCTGGCGCTGCGGCCCAGCCAAGGGCGCGCCAATCTGTTTGGTGTGGATGTCGGCAGCGCCAGTCGCGACGATCTGCCAATGCTGCGGCGTAAAATTGGTGTGGTGTTTCAAGACTTCCGCTTGCTGCCGCATTTATCCGTATTTGATAATGTCGCCATGCCGTTTCGGGTGCGCGACGTGCCCATGGTCGATTATGCGGAAGATGTGGATGACCTGCTGCGCTGGGTTGGTCTGGGCGGGCGAATTGATGCCTTGCCAGAAACCTTGTCGGGCGGGGAACAGCAGCGGGTTGCGATCGCGCGGGCTGTCGTGGGCAAGCCCTCGCTGTTGATCGCAGACGAGCCGACCGGCAACGTTGACCCTGATATGGGCGCCCGGATCATCCGTTTGTTCATTGAGCTTCATAAATTGGGCGCGACCGTGGTTATTGCGACACATGATCTTGACTTGGTTCGTCGTTCAGGGGCCCCTGTTCTCCGGCTGGAGGCTGGCGAATTGACCCAAGCGCCCCATCTCGACTCCGCGCCAAAGGCAAAGCGATGATTGATAAATTAAAGTCGCTGTGGAGACAGGTCATTCGCGAGTCCGATCGCGCGTTATTGCCTGCAGATTCGCGTCAAGTGCGGCCTTTGACGATTGTGGTGTCCATTATGTGCGCTTTGG
>CALRLV020000323.1:0-3597 GCA_943368895.1 Ferrovibrio terrae | reverse complement strand
GGCATAGACACTCAAATACCACTCATGCACGTCATGCGGATCAAGACCCGCCAACAAGGCAAAGTTTCCGGTGACCATCAAGCGCTGAATATGGTGGGCATAGGCTTCGCGCTTAGTCTGACTAATAGCTGCGCGCATGCAAGCCATTTTTGTTTCCCCGGTCCAATAAAGGGCGGGCAGGGGGCGCTTGGCCTCGAGATGATTGAAACCGGTATAGTCAGGTGCATGTAGCCAATAAATGCCGCGCACATATTCGCGCCACCCAATGATCTGTCGGATAAAGCCTTCAACTGCCGCCAAAGGTGCACGGCCTGCCTGCCATTCCAACTCTGCCCGGCGACACAGATCAAGTGGCTCAAGCAAGCCGACATTGAGATAAAGCGACAGCACAGCATGATTGAGGAAGGCCTGGCCCTCTAGCATTGCGTCTTGAGTCTCACCAAAGCGGGGGAGATGGTTGGCAAGAAAGTGGTCGCGCGCCAGCTCGGCTTCAGCCGCGTTGGTCGCAAACCAAAAGTGCTCCAAGTCGCCGAAGTGATCGGCAAACCGAGTGGACACGAGATCGATCACGTCTTGCACCCGCGGGGTCGGGAGAAACTTGCGCGGCGGCAACATGAATAAATCGGGCTTAGCAGGTTTGCGATTATCATGGTCAAAATTCCATCGCCCGCCAACGGGCTGGTCGCCCTCCATTAAAAGGCCGGTGCTGCGGCGCATCTCGCGGTAGAAATGCTCCATCACAAAGCTTTTGCGACCTGCCGCCCAAGCACGAAACTGCGGTTCGTCGCATAGGAAACGGTGATCAGCGAGCAATGAGACTGGGAGGTCAAGGCGTTCTGTCCAGAGCCGCTGCATCTCCAGCACCCGCCATTCCGAAGCCCGGGTCATGACAAGCGCATCAGGCTTATGACGGGCAATGGCACGGTCCAACTCCCCTTTGAAACTGCCCGAATTGGCGGGGTCATCCATCTTGACGTAATCGACAGTGAACCCTTGACCACGAAGGCTGTCAGCGAAAGCCCGCATCGAGGCCAAAATAAAGGCAATCTTCTTCTTATGATGACGGACCGAAACCGCCTCGGCCTGGACTTCCACCATCAAAATGACGTCCGAGGTCGGGTCAGCGCCGCTCATGGCAGCGATTTTTGGCGAGAGCTGGTCGCCCAAGATAAAGCGCAAAGTTTTCATAAAAGCTCTGGATCTCGTTTCAAGGCCAGAGCTAGGCCGACGAAGACATAAGTCCAGTGTCGGCCAATGAGCGGGAAGAATTACCCTCTATTGCGGCCTAAGGACTGACGATCTGCCGTTTACGGCCAAATCACGCCATTTGAGCCAGATATCGACGCAAGTGATGCCTGCAATCAAGGCTACCCAGAACTTCATCGATTGGTCTGTCGGTGCCGCAACAAAGATCGGGCCGGCAAGGACAACCCAGAGGCTAATCACTGCAACGACCAGCGACAGACCAAGCGCGACTTTCCGAGTTATGGGCCGCCAGCGACCTTCAATCGTTGCAAGGGCAAGAATGAGCAGGCTGAAAGTCAACATAATCCACAATAAAGGGGCACGCTCAGACAGGAATTGCCGATCATAAGTAAAGGCGTGGGCAAGCGTACTTGGGCTTTGGCCGCCCAGTAACAAGTCAAAGAAGGAGATCGGGTCCATCAGGATGAGCAAGCCCATCGAACCAGCCACTAGAGCCGAAACCGCCAAAGGTCGCGAAATAATGTCTGGATCACGCACAGCGGGAAGCTTGTTAGGTTTCCACGCAAATAGCTTTGGTTGAGCGCGGCGTAGCACACCAAGTGCCCAAAAGTAGGCAAGCAGGAAGCCAAGTACCACGAAGATTGCGTCCCGCAGTCCATCTTGCAATTGGGAAGCCGTTTGGCCCGACGATGACAAACCGATACTCAATGCCAAAACCGTCAGTCCCAGTATCAAGCCGAGGGCTAACTTCACAAACAAGCCTGTATCAACGAGCTCAATGATCGGTGCGGGGCGGTGATATCGAAGGGCAACTTCAGAAGGTGGTCCAAACGCGACAATCCGCTCTTCAACCAGCTTAAGCGGGATCGCGTCATCCCCAGCCAGCGCCTGAATTTCCTCATGCAAGAGAGCGTGGAGCTCAGCGCGGACATCTGCTTGCATAGACACCGGCAAACGCTTGGCAACCGCATAGGCATAGCGCTGGATCATGTCATCAGGCGTCATTGGGAAGTCCTTCCTTGAAGAGATTTTCCATTACGACGGACAGGTTCCGCCAAGAATGGACAAGTTGCGGATATAACCGCCGCCCTGCGTCACTGAGGCAATAATAGCGGCGAGGGGGACCGTCTTCGATGCGCCATTCACTGGTCAAGAGACCTTGGGATTCCAACCGACGGAGCAGGGGATAAAGTGTTCCTTCTTCAATCTCCATGCCTTGTTCGGTCAGCTTCTGACGTAAGGAATAGCCATATTGAGCGGTAACAAGCTGAGACAGTGTCGCCAACACAATCACGCCCCGACGAAGGTCGCCCTCGAGTTTGAAGAAAAGATCATCCGCTACCATATGCCACTCACTACTGTATTATACACAGTATGTCCAGATGGCTTGTCAGTCGCTCCAGCATGGCCTAGCCTATTAAGCCATGATTGACCGGGGGCGGTCATCGGGAGCGGTCGCGGGGGGCCACGATGGGAAAGCTGAGTTTTAGGGCGAAAATGGGCAGTGGCATGATTGGCCTTGCGCTCTTGGTTGCTGGCTGTGCGACCAATCCGCCAAAATCGGATGCCATCGTCTTGGGCGATGATGTGTGTGCGGGTGAGGCCACTCGCATCTACTTCCAGCATGGCGAAAGCGTCCTCAGCCCATTAGCGGCGCAAGTTGTGGTACGAGTGCAGGACCAATTGGCCCAATGTCCTAAGCGCCGCATCGTGTTGGTCTCTATCTCTGGCGATGATGGTCCACCTTCTAGCCTGGAAAACCGCGAAGAGCGTGCGGCCATTGTACGCCAAATTCTGCTCAGTCGCGGTGTCGCCGAAAGCCGCATCATCGCAACGGCACAAGGCCCAATGGTTGATCAAGCCCCAAAAAGTCCGATCGGTGGCGTGCTGATCTTCACGCGACCTTGATGGCAAATAAAGAATCCGTCGGGGCCTTCGCGATCGTGCCAACCAACGACTTGGTGGCGACGATCTCGTTCTGGGAACGCTTGGGGTTTGAACGGGTTGGTGGCGACAAGCACTATATCATACTGACTGGTTGGGACTGCGAAGTTCACGTGACCCAAGCCGGCGAGGGGCCCTGGGCGGTTCCCGTGGATCATAACCCGTTTGGCGTTTTCATTCGCACGCCGCAAGTCGATGCCATTGCGGCCCTCGTCGATGATTTGATCATTCGACCCGGCGGAATTTTGCGCCATCGCGACTGGGGCCTTTATGAATTCGCCGTCGCGGCACCCGATGGCCTTCTGGTACGTATCGGCTGGCCGTCGAGTTTGGTTGAGGCAAAATCCTAAGGTCGATCCTCTAAGCCTCAACCAATCTCAGCAAGTAGCTTGACGGAATTATCAACTGAAGCTGTAGTCTCCAACTATTGGAGAAATGACCATAGAT
>CALRLV020000322.1:0-3634 GCA_943368895.1 Ferrovibrio terrae | reverse complement strand
CCATAGGAATAGATTTCAGGCCGCTTGCCCGCCTGCCCTTCAAACGGATTGCCGGGGGCTGGCGCGCCCGTATCCGTTATGCGGACGATTTTGCCCAGATCGCTCGACAGGTCTTGGGCCTTGTCGCGATATTTATAGCCATCGCCTAATGTCACGATCAGCGTTTTGTCGGGCATGAACAATAGTCTGCCACCGAAATGGGCTTGAGTCTGACGCTCTGGCACGGCGTCAAACACGGGCTCGACATTGGTCAGCGCCTTGCCATCAAACTTACCGCGCACAACTGCCGTGTGGTTGGACGATTTCGTGCCCTTGGCAAAGGACAAATAGACCAGGCCATTGGTCGCAAAGTCTGGATGCAGTGCGACATCAAACAAGCCGCCTTGGCCATCGTTCAAAACGGCGGGTACACCCGTGATTGGGGCTTCAACCAATTTACCGTCGCGGATAATTCGCAAACGACCATCGCGCTCGGTTACCAGAATGGAGCCGTCGGGGAGGATAGCTGCTCCCCACGGAAAGCCCAGACCGCTGGCGATTTCGGTGACCTTAATGGTCTGTGCCGTCGCAACCGCTGGAGCTTGCGTTTTAGCTGCCGGCGCACAGGAAGCCGCAAAGACGAGGGTGGAAGCGATCAGGAGACTAACAGAGTGATTCTTCATGCAGCTTCCATAACCCGACTTAGGCCTGAGGCGAAAGAGTTTTAGCCTTTCTTCGCCTTTGGCGGACGGATCAATTTCAAATCCAAAGCTTCCTGTTCTGTTAGGCTAACCAGACTGACCAAAGTGCAGACGGATGTTTGCGACGATAACTCTCGAAAAATCAGGGTTGTATTGTCGTCGATACCCAAAGAGTGGCTAACCGGTTCAAGCGAATGGGCGTCGCGTGGGTCGCCAGCGCCTCGGCAGATCATCTCGCCACGAAACCAAGTATTTCTTGTTGTTTCGAGATACACGATCCGGTCATTGGCTTCTTCGCGCCGCACAACAAAGTTGCGAACATTTCGAGATGACAGGATCCGTGCACTGGGACGTCCGGCATAGGGGTCCACAACAGCTGGCTTGGTGGTAGGGGGTTGTTCGGGGGCAGGGCCAAGGCTCGCGGCCAAGAGAATTGTCAGGGAAATCAGCATCAGACTTTCCTTTCCTGTCGCAACCGCGCACGATCCCGGCTGCTTACTCTACGGGAGCCTATCGCTGATTTAGCTATCCCGCAAGAGATTCAAAATCGCACGGGGCGCTTGATTGGCCAACGACATGGCTTGCACGGACAATTGTTGGCGGGTTTGAAGTGCCTGTAATTGTGCGCTTTCGTATGCCAAATCGGCATCAACCATTTGGCCGATCCCGGCGGTGACGCTGTCCTTCAGCTTTGAAAAATAGACGATCTGGTTCTCAAATTTTTTGCTGGCTGCACCCAGTCGTGAAAGTTCGGTGTTAAGATAGTCGAGGCTGGCACTGACCCGCGCCGCCGCATCCACGCTATTTGCCGCGCTGGTTAAGGCAGTTCCGCTACCCAGATACATGGCAGCCGCTGGGCTGACGATGGCACCCGGGCTCGCCGGTAGCCTCAGGTCTAGGACTGGCAGGTCGAGGCTAGCGGAGCCATTGGTACTCGCTAAGAAGGTCAGGCTGCTGGCAGCTGGCCCGCCTAAAAGATTTTGGCCGTCAAAGGAAGCATTGGCAATGATACCCGCAATCTGATCGCGGAGGGCGATGAAGTCAGCATTGTGTATCGCGCGACTCATGCTTGTGATCGAGGTGTCCGAAGCGGCGACGGCCTTTTCTCTCATTTGGGTCAACACATCGGACAGAGCAGACCCAGAAGCGAGCGCAACATCGGCGATGCTGACAGCGCGGTTCAGGCTGGTCGTCACGGCTTCTAAGCTACTGGCCTCGGCTCTCTGTTGTTGGGCAATGCCAAAAGTGGCGGCCCCGTCGCGTGCCCCACTGGCTTTCAAACCAGTCGAGATCCGATTTTGCACGTGGTCAACGCCGCGATTAACAGTGTTAAAGGATTGGACGGCACCTAAAGCTGCCAAATTGGTGTTAATGGTTGAAGCCAAATCAAGCCCCCTCAAATGACTAAGAAAGAGGCTGTCAGACGTGATTTGATTTGGATAACCAATGGTAAACGCCACCAAAAGCCCAATTTTGGTGGGGGAGCGCGACTTTTACAGTCGCGGAATCATCTTTTGAACGCAGCCCGATTTAAGCTTTTGCGTCAATCATCACGCCCCGCATGGCGGCGCGCTCATCCTCATCAGCCAGCGAGGTCAAAGTATTCGCCAAGTCTTCAATTGGCCAAATCCGTGTGACTTCGCCCGTCACCCGATCCACCGATTTATAGATGAAGCCTTGGGAATCCTTGTTCTTCTCAATGACCAAGGATTTGTTGGTTCCCATGATCTTCTCGACCATGGCAACGCGTTGCTCGGCGTCGAGCTCATCCTGCACGGACTCAACCGGGCCAGACTTGGACTCTTGGCTTACCGGACGCTTATAGTCATTGGACGGCGCACGGTCGTTGGTTTGCTGGTTTCTGATGTTTTTGGACGCTGGTTGCACCACAACCGCCTCCTGCCCCGGACGTATGGGAGCAATTGGTGCGGTTTGTGTCAGCGAGATATTCTTCGTCTCGATGTTCATCCGATCCTAGGCCGATGTCGCCACCGGTCCCCTCCAGTTCTTGTGTACCAGGCACATGTACTAAAGTGCCTAAGTCATAATGACCCGACTTCATGGTAACACAGGACCATCAAGAGAAGGTTCTCCCAATTGACCGCATTTTAGATAAAATTAAGACTTATTGCGCCGATTTGATCGGGCAAAAGAAAGGCCCGGCTGTAAGGCCGGGCCTAAAAAGTTGGTTTGTAGAAGTGATCTTAGCGGAACAGCGAGAGTGCTGTTTGCGAAGAGCTATTTGCGATCGACAGGGCTTGGGTGCCCAATTGTTGTTTAACCTGCAGAGCTTGCAGTTTAGCGCTTTCCTTAGCGAGGTCGGCGTCAACAATGGCCCCGATCCCGTTAGTCAAAGCGTCTTGCAACTTACCGACGAACGTACGGTGCACGTCCAAGCGCTTTGCACCAGCACCCCAGGTAGCCAAGCGTGTACCAAGGTTGTCGATTGTGGTGTTGACCAAACCTAACGCGGTCGTTGCGTTAGCGGTCGAGGAGATGGTTTGATCTTGACCAAAGCGCATTATCTCAAGGGCGGTCACACTTAAGGTCGTCGCACGTAGCTGCAAGCCAGCACCGGCAATCGTGATTGTGTTACCGCCGGCAGCGTCACCCAAAGCCACGACGTCGTTCACGGCGTTGACCGTGGTACCGTTAGCTTGGAAGTTCCGGATCATATTGGCACCGTCGAAGGAAGCGTTTTCAACGATGCTGACGATTTGGTTACGCAGTTGGATAAAGTCAGCATCCAAAGCTGCCTGTGCCGAAGCAGAGTTACCCGCTTGGGTGCCTGCCAAAGCTTTGCCCTTCATTTCATTCAGCAATTCCATGATGCTTTCACCGGCAGCAATACCGGTGTCGAGGATGGAAGCTGCACGGTCTACCGATTCACGTACCCGGTCATAGGCACCCACGTCGGACCGCATCTTGTTCGCAATGGCGAAAAGAGCGCCATT
>CALRLV020000321.1:0-3647 GCA_943368895.1 Ferrovibrio terrae | reverse complement strand
TTCAACTGCTGATTCGTCACGCCGAGGATGATGGGTGCCTCCTCCGACCGAGCCCGGCGGCTGGCGCGCGCATTCAGAGCATTCAGCATGGGCATATTGATGATGGTCGTATCGCCGCCTGTATCCAAGATACATTTCGAGCGGAGGCCACCGACACGCCCCTCGGCCTCAATCAACAGGCCATGTCGCAGTTTGACGCCAACCGAAATCGGCAATTTACGTGGACGTCGTGAATTAGCCGGTTCTAGATCGACCGTCTTGCGGCTGAAATTGAACCGCACGCGGCGATTGGCAAACATGTCCATCCCAAGAATGCCGTCGAGCTTGTCTAGTGCTGGCGCATCGATAATTGCGACCGTTAGATTATTGGAGACACTACGCCCGGTTTCGATCTGGCCGATTTTGGCAAAATGGGCCTGACTAGAGCCCGTCACACCGTGCACTGTGCGCATCGGCAATTCGGGAAGCTCCAAAGCCTTCGCGACTCGCGGGCTCAAAACAGAAGTATTTGACCCAGTATCGACCACAAATTTGAAGGGGCCCTTGCCGTTCAACTTCACTTCGGCGGTTGGGCGACCATAGAGATCGATCCAAGTCTGCAGCGTGACGATCGGCGTCTGGCCCGTCACCGTGACGGTGTCGGTTGCAGCAGGTGTCGCCTTTTGTGCCCAAGCTGGACCTGCCAGTCCAAGACCAAGAAGGCTGGTGACTAAGTCGCGACGCTGAAGTGCCATGCCTTACCCCTATGGTTCGTCCTAGTCGACATTGCCAAGATCATGAACCAGTTTAGCGAAAAGGGAAGCCCGAATTTCCTTGCCTCCAGCAAGCCCTAACTGATAGCCCGCCGACCAAATCCGCCTTTTGCCGGCAGGGCTTGGCCATAGTGCGGCCCCGCTGTTGCTGCGGGACCAGGCTCAATCCGCAAGAGAAAAACGGGGTTTGTGTCGATAAGGCCGCGATCGCGAAGCCGTATCCGCACATAATGGTGATCGGGCACATAAAGCGGCATATCGTCGAACACCGGTGGTCCATGCAGAATCAAGAAATCGGTTACAGCCAGAACGCGCTTTTCCACTTCCGGCTGAGGCAGGCTGGAGGCAACAGTCTCCAACTCTCGACCAAAAAAGGGCGCAAGCCCAGTCGAGTGATAAATCAAACTTGGCACAGCTTGTGAGCTTAAAGGCCCTTCGACGCGACGCCAAGTTAGCCAGTGATTGACTTTGACTTCCGGTATCGTCAGCCGCAACGCTGCGCGCTGGAATGCTTGTGGCTCGATGCTCACCTGCCCCGTCTTCCAGATGATCTCCTCCACCGGGACAATGGAGATAAGCGCAGCAGCAACCATGCTCACTGCCGCAGCGGCAGCCAGTGCTTCTGCGGGGTGTTTTGCATCCTGTTCTGAATGCACCACGACGTGGGAATGAATTTTGGGATGATTTGCTCGCGAGCCAAACCAAGCCGGGCAAGCCGCGTCCATGTCTTCCACGGTGTCAAACCTTGGTGGCCCCGGATAGAGGTGCACCGAAATCACATTCGGGCCGACCGCCAGAAAACAAGGCCCACCTTCCCCGCCTGCAGCAAAACCACCCGCGCGCACCACGCCCAGCTTGGACGTCAAGGATGGGAACAGGCCCGTCAACCTTGCCAAGATTTCGTCATGGGCGAAGGCAACGCTATGAGTCAGAGGCAGTAAAGCGACAAAACGTTCACGCATTTCGATGGCTCCCACGTGCAAAGAGAACTCAAAAAAGTCCTCTCGAAGTGGGTTGGATGATGACGTAAGCCCCGGTCGTCATCCCAACCAGTGCAGACTATGGCTGCAGCCGCTTACAAAGGTCCTAAAGGCGGCCGTAAAATGCTATGTAAACCGCCGGAAACTGGGCGCTTTCGCAGCATCGCGACATCAAAGTAGCGCGTCTTGCAAAGACGTGATGTCAGCCAGCTTTCGATCAAAGCCTGACCAGTCGTCCTGATCCGCAATCTTTGCCCAAACGGCCTCAACTTCTTCAATCACCAGACTGGCCGGCTCCATCGCTTGGAAGTAAGCATGGTGAAGGCGCTCAGGGCGCTCAGGGGCGAATTGCTCAAGCCATTTGAACCAAGCTTGGAAGTCTTCCCCCTGATAATAGGCAACGCGTGGGCCTGCCAAAGCGCGTGCCTCACTCGCAAGGCCACCAAACCAATCATGGAAGAAGCCGTCCCATGACACGCCCGATCGCGCCATAAAGGCAAACATGGCATCCAGCATGGTACGCGTATCTTCTGCCTTTGCCGCAGATTGAAGGCCAAGTCGGCGCAGAAGTGCCTCCTGTTGGGCTTGGGCAAAGGCGGGTGGATAGGCACGCACAGCCTCAGTCAGGCTCTCCAGCTCGCCAATCGGGGTTAAGGCCCCAGCCAATTGTTTGAGGTTCCACAAGCCCGCTTCGGGCTGGCGGCCATAGGCATAAAGGCCATTCTGGTCAAAATAGGCCGCCGTGAAGTTTCCGTCTGCCACCGGCAAGAACCGCCACGGGCCATAATCAAAGCTCTCGCCCGTCACATTCATATTGTCGGTGTTAAGGACCCCATGCACAAAGCCTGCAGCCATCCAACCAGCGACCATATCTGCCGTGGCAAGCGCCACTTCGCGCACGAGGCCTGCCGCGCGTTCTGGGCCGTCCAGCGCCTGTAAGTGGGGATAATAAACACGGGCACAATGATCGACCAAGGCGGTCAAGCGCTCGGGCGCATCGAGAAAGGCATGGCGCTGAAACGTGCCAAAGCGGACATGGCTATGTTGCAGCCGCACTAAAACGGCCGAGCGCGTGGGCGAAGGCTCATCAGAGCGGATCAGATTTTCGCCCGTCTCAATCAGACTTAAGGCCTTGGATGTTGTGACGCCTTGGGCTTCCAGCATGCGGGCGGCCAAAACCTCACGCACGCCGCCTTTCAAAGTGAGACGGCCATCGCCTTGTCGCGACCACGGCGTTTGACCAGAGCCCTTGGTGCCAAGGTCAAGCAAGCGCCCCTTTTGATCGCGCAGCTGGCCGAACAGAAAGCCCCGCCCATCGCCCAATTGCGGATTATAGGTGCGAAACTGATGGCCATGATAGCGCATCGCCACGGGCGGCTGAGCCATCATAGGCAAGGTCTCAAAGCGGCCAAAATGGGCAACCCATTCCTCATCGCTCAATGTGTCGAGGCCAACACTTGCCGCAGCGCACTGATCGCGCCAGACAAGGCGGTGCATCGGAAACTCCGCCGCCTCAACCCTGTCACCAAACTCCGGCCCTAAGCCAAAAAACTGTGAGTCGGGATGATAGGCGCTGGAGACCGGCATCAGTGTTCAGGCCCCGCCACACCAGCTTCAGCAAAGGTCGCCATACCGGCATGGCAGGCAACGGCGGACTTGATGATTTGAACCGCTAAGGCCGCCCCCGTCCCCTCACCCAAGCGCATGCCGAGATCCAAGATGGGCTGCTTGCCCAATCGGGCCAATAGCGCGCGATGGCCCGGCTCTGCTGAGACATGGCCGACGATGCAATGATCCAGCGCCTCAGGGTTCATCCGGTGCAAAACAGCAACAGCAGCGCCGACCATAAAGCCGTCCAGCACAACAGGAACCCGTTGCAAGCGGGCCGCCAGAATAGCCCCAGCAATAGCGGCAA
>CALRLV020000320.1:0-3661 GCA_943368895.1 Ferrovibrio terrae | reverse complement strand
TCAGGCCCATTGGGGCGCGGGCCGATCGGTCGTGGCCGGGCCTCATGGGCTCGACCCATTCGCGAGCGGGCTGGGGAGGGAGGCTTGTTAAACAACATGGTGGCCGTCCTACTTTCGAAGAACGGCCAGCCTCGCATGTTAGCCTCAATGCAGTGTTAAGGCGCGTCAACCAATACCAGTTCGGCGTCCACAACCGCTTTAATGGTCAATTTGGGCTCGTCCTTAATGGCAGCTGCATCGCGCTCATATAGGTCGATCCCATTGAGTTCGACGACACCCTTGGCTGCTGCCAGATAGGCGTGACGGCCCGCAGCCAGATCATAGGTGACGCTTTCGCCTGCCTTCAAGGTCGCGCCCAAGACACGCGCCTTTTGCCGGATGTGCAAGGCACCTTCATCCTCGGAATAGCCCGAAGCCAGCGTGATGAACTGGCCGGAGCGATCATCCTTGGGGAATTTCGCTGCACCCCACGAGGGGGCGACGCCGGCACTCTCTGGCAAGATCCAGATTTGGTAGAGCGTCGTCTTTTCATCTTCCATATTGTATTCAGCATGGGTGATGCCGGTGCCCGCACTCATAACCTGAACGTCGCCTGCTTCAGTGCGACCAACATTGCCTAAGCTATCCTTGTGCGTGATTGCACCTTCGCGGACATAAGTGATGATTTCCATGTCGGCATGGCCATGAGGGTCAAAGCCAGTGCCGGGGGCAATTTCATCATCATTCCACACCCGGATCGTGCCCCATTGGGTCCGCTTTGGGTCATGGTAATGGCCGAAGGAGAAGTGATGGCGGGCATTGAGCCAGCTGTTTTTGAAGCGGCCCAGACTGTTGAATTCGCGTTTCTCGATCATGGCTTAACCTTTCATTTTATTTGTAATTTCTGTGATGCGAACGCCATAAAGGCGAGCAAATTCGCGGTCGCCGGGAGGCGGGGTGATGTCTGGAGCCGCGTTGTCGGACTGGGTGGCTACACCAACATAATAGCCCAAACGATTGACGACGTCAGGGGCCGCATCACTATTGCTATGCGCGCCGGGTGCGAGCCCTGTGCCGACCCAGATCATGCCCTGTTGCATGGCCAAGGTCAGGATGGAGTTTAAGGAATTGCCCTTATCACCTGCAAAGCTCAAGGAATTGGTGAAGCCACCGGCAACTTTGTCTTTCCAGCCCAAGGTGAACCAGACTTTGGAGCTGGCTTCAAAGAAAGCTTTCAACGGCGCAGAAATGTCGCCCATATAGGTGGGGGCACCGAAGATGATGGCGTCAGCCGAGGTGGCCTCATCCAAAATCGCGCTGAAATCCTGTGCGGCTGACTCGATCTTTAACAATACGGCTTCCCCGCCAGCCTCGGTTACGCCTTTGGCAACATGTTCTGCGACAACTGCGGTATGGCCATAGCCGGAATGATAGATGATTGCGATTTTCGTCATGGGAGGGGACCTTTTTCTAGCCCTGTCGCTAAAGTCACGACAGATATTGAAACGCCTTATGGACGAAAGCAGATTGTTCGAATACTAGGGAAAAATGAAACCGATTGTTTCGTGATTTATATCAGCGAATGGTGGCGAGCATGAGCCTAGATTTAGATCTCTTGACGACCTTCGCGAAAGTCGCAGAGCGCGCCAGTGTCACCGCTGCGGCGCGCGATCTCAACTTGTCCAAGGCAACGGTGTCGAAGCAAATCGCAGAGCTTGAGCAAAAGTTGGGCGTTTTGTTGTTCGCCCGAACGACGCGCCTATTTTCCCTGACAGATGCCGGCCAGCGCGCCTATGCCCGCGCGCAGCGGATCATGGAAGAGGCAGCGGCCTTGGCCGACGAAGCACGCGAAACCCGTGAAGTGCCCCGCGGCAACCTAAAAATTGCTGCCCCTCAAGCCTTTGCGCGGCTGTGGCTGGCAGACCTCTTGCCCGAATTCATCCGCGCTTATCCTGAAATCAGCCTCGAATTTGGCGTGGATGAGCGCACCGTCGATATGGTGGCGGACAATTTTGATGTGGCGATACGTATCGGAACCATGCCGGATTCTAGTTTTTTGGCACGTAAACTCGCGCCGGTGCGCCTGTTTACGGTGGCAGCCCCTGCCTATTGGCACGAGCGGGGCAAGCCGCGTAGGCCCGAAGACCTCGCCATGCATTGCTGCTTTCGCTATACCAACACGCCCAACCACTCGCTGTGGCGCTATGTGGATGGCGAGGGCAACGACCTGCGCGTGCGGGTTCAAGGACCCATCACCATCAATGGCGGCGAAATTGAAATGCCAGCCCTTCGCGAAGGACTAGGCGTTGCCTATCTGCCCGACTTTTTGGTCTGCGAAGATTTGCGCGCAGGCAGGCTGGAGCGGGCACTTGAAGACTGGCGTTCCCCAGAATTGACCTTACACCTCTTAAGCCCGCCCGGTAGGGGCAAGCCCAAGCGTCTGGAAGTGTTCTCCGACTTTATGGTCAAGAAATTTGGCGGACGTACCCCGCCTTGGCATATTTAATTGCTGGCTTCAAAGATCAGCATGTCTGGCGACTTACTGGACTTCAAAATCAACTGATTAGTCGTCAAATTGATCTCATCCACTTGACTTAGGGCTGCCATAAAGGCCGCTTCAATTGCCATAGGGTCGCCGATCGCGGCCAAACACGCCCGCTCTGTCTGCATCATATTCATGAAGCGGGACTTGCCCGCCGCACGCTGATGGATGCCGGAGAATTGGTTGCAGCCGGTTGAACCGCTGATGCGATTGCTTTCAAACGTGACTTTGGGCCTGAGGCTTTGCGGGTCGAGCGCCTGACCATTTAAACGGACTAAGGTCCATGACTTGCCATAGAGGCTTGTGCCCGTCTCGGCGCGCGCGCTGACGGTCTGCAAGCGCGCTAGCACGCGGCCATTGGCCGATAGCAAACGCACTTCGCCGCCAAATTTGCTGATCTGATTGGTGGCGCGCAGGGCCGCTAGCATCTGGCGCTCTAAAGTACCTGCAGGGCCTGTACATGCCATTCTCGTTAGAGCAAGCGGGCTAAAGCGGGTGACATTTTCGCCTGACCGAACAAGCTTTCCATTCAGGCGATTACAACCGGTCGAGCCGCCGACGCCATCTTGGGGCAGAAAAATCAAGGTCGCTTTTGGCGCGTCACCGCTGCGACTAAGCGCGCGACCATTAAGTTCTGTCGCGACAAACTCCCCCTCCAGCACCAAAACAGGCTTAGGGGCAGCCTTTGTGTGGCTGTGCCCGCCATGGCTGAGCGCGGGGCTGGCGGCTAAGGCTGCCAGCCCACAGAGCGCGAGCGCGAGGCCAGACTTGCTTAGACTGGGTCCCAGGTGAAGACGCCGGCTGTTGCTTCCAGCCCCATGAAGCCACCTTTCAAGGCGGGCAGTCCATGCTCGATCAATGTTTCTGGTGTCCATCCGTCAATCCTTGATACCGAGCGTACTGGGCGTGGTTGGTCAAAGACGACTACTTCATTGCCGCGTACGCCGAATATTTGACCCGTTACATGGCTGGCGGCAGCTGAACACAGGCTGACTGCAAAAGTGGCGACCTGATCGGCGCGCATCCGCGTACGAATTCGCTCAACCCGTTGGGCACTGGCTTCATCCTTTACAGGAATGGTGGCGATCATACGGGTCCAAGCAAATGGCGCTATGACGTTTGAGCGCACATTTTTAAGCG